>CAYLQF010000001.1:0-42492 GCA_964385735.1 uncultured Ruminococcus sp.
ACCTTATTAAAAATGCGTAAGAAGCAAAAATAACGCTTCTTACGCATTTCGTCTTTTGCAGCCTTAAAGCTTTGCCTTGAACCGGTATTCGGTGGGGGTGAGCCCTGTATGCTTTTTGAATTGCTTGGCGAAGTAGTGGGAGGTTGAAAAGCCCAAAAGCTCCGCAAGCTCTGCAATCGAAAGCTCGCTGTCTTTTAAAAGCTCTTTTGCCTTTGTAATTTTCAGCCTGTTAAACATAGCCATTATTCCGCAGCCGTAACGCTCCCGAAAGGCGGTTTTCAGTGTGGTAATGCTAACGGCAAGGGTTTGACTTAAAATTTTAAGATTAAGCTGTGCGGAAAGGTTGCTTTGCAAAAAAGCGTATGTTTTTTCGGCAAGAGGCATGGCGGTGCTGCTTTGAAGGGCTGACTGAGTATCGCTTTCATTCTTCTTCGAGCAAAGCATTGAAAGCAAAAGCAGCTCTAATTTGTTTTTAATTATCTGAAGCTGAAAATCGGAAACACCGTCCTTTAGCTTAAGGCCGTCTTTAACGGCATCGAAAAGCGGCATCCCCTCCCTTAAGGCATCAAAAAACAGCTTCTTTTCATCTAAGCTCGGATGGGTAATTACTCCATCTAACAGCTTAAGCTGCGGCGAATTTGAAACGAAGCTTATAATCCCCATGCTTTTGCCCACATTATCGGGAATGCCCAAATGAAATACATTCGGCATATAAAGAAGCATATCCCCTTCATTAAGAAGGAAAGGCTTTTCGTCAAGCTTTATGGTTATGGGTCCACGGTCTATGTAAACAAGCTCGTAAAAATCGTGCTTTTCGCCGCCGTCGGGGTCAAAGCTGCGGCAGTTGAAATAATAAACCGTAACAAGCTGTGAAACCTCTATAGGGCTTTTTAAATCGGTTTTAATATATTCCATAAAATCACCGCTTTGATTTTACACCTATTTTTCGGCTTAGTCAAATAAAATACAGCTTTAAAAGACAAAAAAGCCCGAAAGTGTTTATAATTTGCCCTTTTTTACATTTTAAATTACCGATATCTATTGTATATTGGTGGCAGACTTAAGGCTTTAAGTAAAAATATTTTTAAATTTAAAGGAGAAACAGTGGATAATGGGCGAAAGTACATTTTTAAATGATTTGCAATCCGATATTGATGTTAAAAAAAGAGGTAAGGAGCTTTTCGATGAATTTATGGGTAAGAAAAAGGACCCGAGATTTGTCCGTGTGGGTCTTGTGGGGTGCGGTCAAATGGGCGGCGCTCATATAGCAGGGCTTAACAATCTTACAAATTGTCACTTTACCTGCACCTGCGACCTTTATATTGACAGAGCTGAAAAGGCGGCAAAGGTTTTAGGTGCGGAACACGCCTTTACCGATTATAAGGATATGCTCCCGTATGTTGATGCGGTTATGATTGTTTTACCCCACAAGCTTCACTACGAGGTAAGTAAATTTTTCATTGAAAACGGCAAGCATGTTTCCTGTGAAAAGCCGCTTTGTATGAATGAAGAGGAATGTCTGTCTCTTGTAGCTGCCGCAGAAAAGGCGAAGGTTAAGCTTATGTGCGCCTATCCCGTTCCGCATTGGCCTGCGGTTAAGCTTATGAAAAGGTTTATTGATGAAAAAACCTTCGGTGAGGTTATACAGGCTTCTATTTGGACAGAACAGTATACCAACTGTTATCTTGAAACCGGTATTCCCGATTACTGCTCTATAGAAAAGCTCGGCGGCGGTCAGCTTTTTTCGCACGGCTGTCATTACATAGATGTTCTGTTAAGGCTTTTAGGCAACCCTGTTACGGGCGTTCATTACGGCAGCAGAGTGGGGACTCCGTGGATTGAAGGAGAGGGCACCTCTAATGTTCTTATGAACTTCGAAAACGGCGCTATGGCTTATCACTTTGCCACATGGGGCGCAAAGGGCTCAAGAAACCGCTATACCTTCCAAATTCATTTTACCGATGCCTTCTTAAACTATGAGGCATATGACGAAACTATGACAATTTCGAAATTCTGGGGACCGGACCTTTCTATGCAGGAGCCCAGAGAGATTAAGTTTACCTTTGAAAAGGACGGCGAGAACAAGCACTATACCCAGATTGAAAATCAGGACTTTATATTTGCTATTCTCGATGACAGAGAGCCTATAGTAACCGGCAGGGATGCCATACAGAGCCTTCGCATTATATGGAAGCTTTACGAGGCGGAGAAAAAGGGCGAAATCGCCGACCTCAGAGGTATGGGCTTTCAGTCAAAATAAGGATTGGAGTAATGCTTTAAAATGACGACCGGACTTATAATGGCGGTTGTATACTGCTTCAGGGCAATTCAGAAATATGCCGCTAAAAAAGCAAGCACGCTCCTTAACGAAAAATTCACGGTTGCGCTTTTTTGCCTTTATCAGTTTGCGCTTTCGGCAGTACTGAGCATAATTCCGGTGCTGTTTTCAAGCGGCTTTGCGACTGTTGACCTTGCAGCGGCTTTTTACGGCACACTATCCGGCATAGCCATACTTTTAAGCACCGTTTGCACACTGATTGCCATGAAAAACGGCACGGTCACCTTGGTTACGCTTTTCGGTATGGCGGGGCTGATAGTTCCCTGCCTTGCAAATCAGCTTTTCTTCGGCAGACCGATGAGCCTTATGCAGTGGGTGGGTATACTTATATTCCTTTCGGCGGCATATCTGCTTGTTGCTTCCTCTAAAAATGTCTTCGGAGGATTTTCCTTTAAAACGCTGCTGCTGCTTATCGCAGCGTTACTGTCAGAGGGATTTACTATGTTGTTCCAACAGCTTTTTGTAGATTTCTCACCGAGCTCGGATATTTCGCTTTTTACATTTGTTTCGTTTTTTGCGGTAACGCTTTTGATGCTCCCCGTGCCGTGGCTTGTTTCATCGGGCGAGAGTAAGGACTCAAGGCAGATAAGCAAGGGGCTTATATTTCAAGGGGCTGCTGCGGCGGTCTCGGTTTTGGCTATAAGTATGCTTGTAACCTATGCGGTATCGCTTTCATCGCCGGTTATCGTTTTCTCTCTTTCCGCCGGCGGAGGTATGATAATATCCGCATTGGTGGGGCGGATATGCTTTAAGGAAAGGCTTACGGCGTCCGGTTATGCGGGGATTCTGCTCGGAATTGTAGCTATGATATTTTTAAAGGCCTTTGAGATATAAGTGTATTAAAGTCGAAAGTGCGCAGGAAGATGAAAATTTACTTCCTACGCACTTTTATTTTCTGAAAGGCCGAAGTCAATCGATAACGGTAATGGCTTCGATTATCGGCTTTGAACCGGTTTTTACGGTGCCGTTACTGTCCGTAACGGGGGTTTCCTCCGCTATTTTGTCTACTATGTCCATACCATCTGTAACCTTACCGAAGGCGGCATACTGACCGTCTAAAAAGGTTGAGTCCTGATGAACTATAAAGAACTGCGAGGAGGCACTGTCGGGGTCGGTGCTTCGTGCCATAGAAATAACACCTCTCAGGTGCGAAATATTGTTTTCAACACCGTTTTCGGAAAACTCACCCTTAATGGTATTTTTGCTTCCGCCCGTTCCGTTGCCCTTGGGGTCACCACCCTGTATCATAAAGCCTGATATTACTCTGTGGAAGGTAAGACCGTCATAAAAGCCCTCTTTTGCGAGCTCTAAAAAGTTTGTAACCGTAATGGGGGCGGTATCGGCATCCAATTCTAAGGCTATCGTTCCCATGTTCTTAACGGTTATTTCGGCGTGGTGTATGCCGGAAAGGTATTTTGCTTCGTCATCCGAAGAGCCATCGGATTTAGAATCCCCTGTATCACCGCAGGCTGATAAGGCTGTCAGCATAGCTGCACAAAGCGTTAAAGCAAATATTTTTTTAATAACGGAAATCATCTTCATAGTAATTTTTTTCTTCCTTTCTTTCGTTGTAGGGTACATATTTCACCCTGCGTTTTCTTGATTTTTTTGAATTCATCCTTATAACCGCAACCGCAAATAAAATTATCGCAAGTGCTATAATGATATAAAGTAAAATCATATAGCTTGAGGTGAAAAATCGTTTTAGAGCATCCAAAACAGTTAAAATCGAGCTTTTTTTAACCGACTGCCCCGCAACGAGATTAACGGTTCCTATAACCTCCTCGGCATATATAACATCTGCCGTTCCGAGAATATCTCCTTTTTTAACGGGAGCCTTTACGGATTTTGATTTAAGATGGGGCTCTATGGTTATTGTTGAAGCGTCTGCCTCCTTCGGCAGAACGGTAACAAAGCTTTTTTCGACATACAGCGGCACAAAATCCGCTTCGAGAGATAGGTCAACGGCGATTTCGCAAACGGGATTTTCACTGTTCGCCACCTCTTTAAACTCAAAATTGTTGAAGGCCCAACGGTAAAGGTTTTTGCTGTCGATGAATTCATACCTCTGAGCCCCTCTCGGGGTACATCCGAAAAGAATACATATATAGTTGTAGCCGTTATAGCTTGCGGTTGTTACAAGGCATCTTCCCGCCTCATCGGTATACCCCGTTTTAACGCCCTTGGCATAGGAATAATAGTAATTCGTTGTTTTATCCTGAAGAAAATTCGTGGTAGAGAGGGTTCGTGCCGGAGAAAGATTGGTTGCCGGCATAGAATATCTGTCGGTTTCGCAAACCTTTTTAAAGGTTTCGTTTTTAAGAGCGACCTGTGTCAGTATTAGGGTATCCCGTGCCGTGGTGTAATTTTGCTCGTCGTGCAGACCTACGGGGTTTGCGTAATGAGTTGAGCTAAGACCGAGCTGCTTCGCACGCTCGTTCATCATATCCACAAAGCCTTCAACTGACCCGCCGTATTTTATTGCGGCGAGATATGCACAGTCACCGTAGGATGACATAAGCACAAGATAAACAAGATCAAGCTCGGTTATTTCTTCACCGCTCTTAAGCCCCGAAACCGAGCTTCCCGTTCCCGATACCAGCTTAAGAACCTCGCTTGTCATTGCGATTTTCGCCTCGGGATTGTAGCTTTCGCTCTCAAGCATAAGCATAACGGTCATAATCTTGGTTATCGAAGCGGGATAAACCCTTTCGTCTGCCCCCTTCTCATAGAGCGTTTCGCCCGTGTCAAGGGATACGAGCAGGGCGTTTTTCGCATTCAGCGTAAAGCCGGAGGGCTCGTAAGCGGAAACGGAAAATGCAGGTGAAATACAGAAAAATGCGATAACCGCCGTAAGTAATAAGGAAAATATACGCTTTGTCATATAAATCTCCTTGCCAATATGATTAAAATACAGTATAATGGTATTATACTATAAACAATGTCGAATTAAAAGAGAAAAATAAAATTTTTTGAAGGGCGGGTTGCGGTACGGTATATGTTACGGGTGATATGCACGGCTGTCTTGACAGACTTTACGACCGTGAGTTCCGCAAGCTTAAAAAAGGCGATGTTCTGATAGTTTGCGGCGATTTCGGGTATATTTTTGACGGCTCGGATACCGAAAAACAGGTCATAAACTATCTTGCCGAAAGAAAATTCGTTACTGCGTTTATCGAAGGCACCCACGATAATCTTGATACTGTAAACAGTTCGAGAGTAACCGTTTGGAAGGGCGGTAGGGTACACAGAATAAAGGGAAATCTGCTTCATCTTATGAGGGGTCAGATATTTGATATAGAGGGCTTCAGATTCTTTACATTCGGCGGCGGAGAAAGCGTTGATAAGGATATGAGGATAGCCTCCGGTCACTGGTGGAGACAGGAGGAGCCGTCGCCTGCGGAGATGGCGGAGGGCGCAAAGGCACTTGACGAGGTAAACGGCACGGTAGATTTTATTATAACTCACGAGCCGCCGTCAAAGGTTAAAAGCGCAATGCTATTAAGAAAGGGAAGTGCGGACAGGGTAAATAAGCTTAACGGCTATTTTGAGGAAATAGGCAGATTTTGCGATTACAGACATTGGTATTTCGGCTCTCTGCATGAGGATAGAAAAATAACCGAACGCCATACCTGCGTATTTTCCAAGCTGCTTCCTGTTACGGATACAAAAAACGGCAGCGGCAGAGGAATATCCGAAAGAGCAAACTGATACTTGTAAAATTTGCCGAAATATGCTAAAATCAAACTGTGTATGTCGTTTTGACAACGATTTGCTTCATTGTGAGAGCGATTCGCCGATATTAAAGGCGCTTGCACTTAACAAATTTTCAGGAGGATGCTATGATGGATCCCGAAAGAATTTGCCCCTCGTGTATGGGTGATAATGCGGGGGAACGCATTTGTCCGCTTTGCGGATTTGACGGCGACAATAAAAACCCGCCCGAGGCACTTGCCGTAAAAACGGTGCTTTTAAACAGATTTTTTGTGGGAAAGGCCGTTTCGAGGGACAGCGAGGGCGTAACCTACATAGGGTATGACGGGCAAACCGAAAGCAGAGTGGATATAAAGGAATATTATCCGGCTGCGGTCGCAATAAGAAATTCGAACGGCTCGGTTTCCTGCGTACAGGAGTCTAAATTTTCTTATAATGAGGGACTTATGGAGTTCCTTGAAATAAATCGCACCTTAAGTGAGGAAAAGCTTGCGGCAACCGCTTCGGTGGTTGCGGTTTTCGAGGAAAACGGTACTGCCTATGCCGTAACCGAAAGGGTGAGCGGCATAACCCTTGCCCAGTTTCTCGAAAAGAACGGAAATACGCTTAAATGGGAACAGGCAAGGCCGCTTTTTCTGCCTCTTGTCGATACCCTTATAGCGCTACAGCAGAAAAGAATATATGTGCTTGGAATAGCTCCGCAAACGGTTATTGTCGGCAGAGATGCACGGCTTAGATTATCTTCAATATGTGTCAGAAGCAGCAGAAGCGTTGCAAATGATGTAAAGCCGAGCCTTTTTGACGGTTATTCCGCTCTTGAGCAATACGGCTACGAGGGCCTTAACATAGGAGCCTATACCGATGTTTACGGTCTTTCGGCAACTCTTTTCAGAACTCTTATAGGAATGGTTCCGCCTACGGCTACCGAAAGGGTCGAGAACGACGGTATGACTATTCCGGCACGCTTTGCGGATGAGCTTCCGAGGCAGGTGCTTGTTGCTCTTGCAAACGGCTTGCAGGTTATGCCCGAAGGCAGAACCGCCTCGGTGGAAATCTTTAAAAACGAGCTTGTATACGGGGAGGCGCAGGAAAATGCAAGAAAAGCCGCACTTGCGAGAAAGGCGGCAAGGCAGGCGGAGCTTGAAAAGGAGGTAAGCTCGGATAGCAGAAGAGAGGAAACTCTCAGAAAGCAGGCTGAAAAGCAGGAGAAAAAGGAACGCCCGACCTCTCCGGCAAAATATGCCGTTATTTCGGCTGCCTGTACGGCAGGCTTCTTCCTTGTTATAGCGCTGATACTCTGTCTTACTGTATTCAGAGCTGCCATATTTAAGACTTCAACAACCACAAGCGAGAGCGAGCCGAACAAAATGCCGAGCGTTGCTTCCATAGGCGATGTCGATGCGGATGCCGATAAGGCCTTGACAAAGCTTTATCATGTTCCGAGCTTTGTCGGGAAATATTATTCGCAGATATCGACAGATGACGAATATGAAAATCTTGAATTTGTCATAACGGGGAAGCAGTATTCCGATAAGGTTGCAAGGGGTGCGATAGTCTCGCAGTCCGTTGCGGCGGAATCCGATGTTGTAAAGGGAACAACGGTTGAGCTTGTTATAAGCCTCGGTCCGAAGGAAATTAAAATAGCCAATGTAGTCGGTCAGACTAAGGAGGAGGCAGTCCTCGAGCTTTTAAAGCAGGGCTTTATATACGAAAACATAACGATTGAGGAAAAATACGATTCAACAAAAAAATCCGGTGTTGTTCTTTCCCAAACTCCGAAATACGGTGCTTCGGTTAATACCGAAATAGCAATTACCGTATATATTAACTCATATACGGAGAGCTCGGAATAAAAAAGTAAAAAAACACTTGATTTTACCCGAAAATGTGGTATAATCAAAGAGTAGAAAGTAAGCAGAAAGGTGAGTGGGATATCCCGCTCACTTTTGTTATTACGGTTCGGAGGTGGGTTTATGGGCAAAATTGCCGACGGTGTTTATGAGCTTGTAAGGGATACGGTTGAGTCACAGGGCGTTATGCTTTGGGATGTTGCCTTCGTAAAGGAGGGAGCTTCTCGGTATCTTCGCATATTTATAGATAAAGAGGGCGGAGTCAGTATAGACGATTGCGTAAATGTTTCCCATGCGGTGGACCCTATTATAGATGAGGCTGACCCGATAAGCGAGTCTTATTGCCTTGAGGTATGCTCCCCCGGGCTTGAAAGAGAGCTTACAAGGCCCGAGCATTTTAAAACGGCAACGGGTAAAGCCGTTACTGTTAAGCTCTTTAAGCCGATCGACGGTAAGAAGGAGCTTTCCGGTATTTTGGGCGGGCTCTCGGAGGATTGTATTCTGCTTTCCGTCGACGGTGTTGAAACGGAGATAAAAAGAGCCGACGCTGCAAGGGTAAGACTTAAGGATTTTTAAAAACGGCATTTGTTGCGTATATTATATGGAGGTAATTCGGAAAATGGCTAAGGCAAAGAAAATGACAGCAAAGGAAAAAAAGGATAATAAGGAATTCTTTGAGGCTTTGAGCCTTATGGAGCAGGAAAGGGGTATCCCGAAGGAATTTATTGCCGAAAAGATAGCGGAGGCTATAATCGTTGCGGCAAGAAAGGATTATGGCGATAATAATACGGTTTCCTGCACTATAGATCCCGAAAAGGAAATATTTCTTGTTACCGCAAGAAAGGAAATCGTAGATACCGTTGAGGACCCCTACACTCAGATATCCAAGGAGGAAGCGGCAGCTATAGATCCGTCCTCGCTTGAGGAGGGCTTCATAAGCATAAAGCTTGATCCGAAGAAGTTCGGAAGAATAGTTGCTCAAAATTCCAAAAACAATTTCCGTCAGGGCGTAAGAGAAGCGGAAAGGGGTCAAACTCTGGCAGAGTTTCAAAGCCATAACAGAGAGCTTGTTACGGCGATAGTAGAGCGTATAGACCCCAAAACGGGGAATGCGATTTTAACCATAGGAAATAATGAGGCCACCCTGCCGAAGATAGAGCAGGTTCCGGACGAGGTTATAGCCGAGGGTGACCATATAAAGGTTTATGTTGTTGATGTTAAGGAAAGCGAGAGAGGACCACGCATAATGCTTTCACGCACCCATCCCGGTCTTGTTAAACGACTGTTCGAGGCAGAGGTTCCCGAAATATTTGACGGTACGATACAGATAAAGAGTATTTCCCGTCAGGCAGGACTTCGCACGAAAATCGCCGTATGGTCCGATAACTCCGAGGTCGACCCTATAGGCGCCTGCATAGGTCCTAAGGGCACAAGAGTGAACAAGATAGTAGAAGAGCTCGGCGGAGAAAAAATAGATATAGTTAAATACAGCGACGATCCCGCAACCTTCGTTGCCGAGGCGCTTTCTCCCGCAAGGGCAGTATCGGTTGAGATTGAAAGCACAGAGCCGAAGCTCTGCAAGGTAAGCGTTCCCGAGGCTCAGCTTTCCCTTGCAATAGGAAACAAGGGACATAATGTAAAGCTTGCCGCAAAGCTTACGGGCTGGAAGATAGACATTCATCCCGAAAGCGGCTTCTTCGGCGAATAATTTTCGGGGAGGTAGCCTAAGGGTGACTGTTAAAAAAACGCCTATGCGTATGTGTCTTGTATGCAGAGAAATGAAGCCGAAGCAGGAGCTTTTAAGGGTAGTTAAGACCAAGGACGGCAAAATTTTTGCCGACCCCTCCGGCAAAGCCGGCGGAAGAGGGGCTTATATCTGCAAAAATTCCGTATGTATAGAAAAGGCGGCAAAAACAAGCGCTTTAAGCAGGTGCTTTTGCGCTCCGGTTGCACAGGAGACATACGAGCTGCTGAGGGAGGCAACCGAAAAAGTTGAAGGATAAAGTGATGACCTTGCTCGGCTTTGCGGCAAAGGCGGGCAAGCTATCGTACGGGCAGGCGGCGGCGATTGAGTCGGCGCAAAGAAAAAAAGCGAGGCTTATGGCGGTGAGCGGTGAAATATCGCCGAAAAGTCTTAAGGAAATTAAATTTTATGCGGATAAAGCGAGCATAAAAACGGTAGTTTTAAAGGATACTTCTATAACCGCTCTTTCAGCTGCGGTAGGCAGAAGCTGCGGCGCACTCAGCGTAAATGACGGTTCTTTTGCCGAGGCAATAATAAAGCAATTGTCTACAGGAGGAAATGCTAATGACGAATAAATACAAAATAAGCGAGCTTGCAAAGGATTTTGGGATACCCTCTAAAGATATAATCGCCTTAATAAAGGAGCTTACAGGCGAAGAGAAAAAATCGGGAGCGGCCTTAAATGAGGCGGAAACCGCTCTTGTTTTCGATGCTCTTACAAAGAAAAACAGCGTTAAAAGCTTTGATGCATATTTTGCCGCAGGTGAGGAAACCAGAAAAAAGGCGGCTAAGGAGCATGAGGAGCGGAAAAACAAAAAGCTTGCCGAGCAGATGGCAATATTAGAGCAGCTTAAGGCGGCGGCAGACGGTCAAAAGCCGGAGGCTGCCGAAAGCAAGGAAAAGACCGAGAAAAAGCCGCAGCAGGCAAAGAGCAAGGCAAAATCCGCCGAAACAAAGGTAGCGGCATCGAGGTCGGCTGACGAAAAATCGGCAGAGTTAAGGCCTGATGACAAGGCCGAAAAGAAAACCGAGAAAAAATCGGCATCGGCTGCGGAAAAGACTAAAAAGCAGGCTGCGACCTCCGAAAAGAGCGAGGGTAAGAAGACGGAAAAGGCCGAAAAGCCTTATACGGGCCCGCTTGTAGCCCCTCCGAAAAAGGAGAAAAAGGGCGGCGAGGCTCCAAACAGAGGTCCGGCTCAGCTCAGGCATGTTGACACGAGAACCGTTAATGTAAACATAGATAAATATAACGAAAAATATGAAACCATAGCGCCTGCAAGCACTATGAAGGATAACTTTACACGCAAGCAGAAAATTAAGCAAAAATCTCAGGATTATCGCAGACCTAAGGGTGTAAAGAGGGAGACCGAGGCGGATAAGCTCAGAAGAATGCAGCTTGAGCGTATAAAAAAGACCCCGATAACCGTTACCGTCGGCGAAGAGATAACCGTCGCAGAGCTTGCTGCTGCACTTAAGAAAACCGCTTCCGAGGTTATTAAAAATCTTATGAAGCTCGGAATGATGGCAACCGTAAATCAAGTTATCGATTATGATACGGCAGAAATAGTCGTAACCGAAATGGGAGCCAAAATTCAAAAAGCGGTAGTTGTTACAATAGAAGACAAAATAATGGATGTTACCGAGGATACCGCCGAGAGCCTAAAGCCGAGAAGTCCTATAGTAGTTGTTATGGGCCATGTTGACCACGGTAAAACCTCCTTGCTGGACGCCATCAGAAACACAGCGGTTACCGATACCGAGGCCGGCGGAATCACGCAGCATATCGGTGCCTACAGGGTAAACTGCAACGGTCAGGATATAACCTTCCTTGATACTCCCGGACACGCTGCGTTTACCGCAATGCGTCAAAGAGGAGCAATGGCAACCGATATAGCGGTGCTTGTTGTCGCTGCGGATGACGGTATAATGCCTCAGACGGTTGAAGCGATAAATCACGCCAAGGTCGCAGGAGTTCAGATTATAGTTGCGATAAACAAAATGGATAAGCCCGAAGCCAATCCGGACCGTGTTTTACAGCAGCTTACGGAATACTCGGTTGTTCCCGAGCAGTGGGGCGGCGATGTTATATGCGTTCCTGTTTCCGCAAGAACGCATGACGGTATAGATAAGCTTCTTGAGAATATACTTCTTGTTGCGGAAATGCTTGAGCTTAAAGCAAATCCCGACCGTAAGGCGAGGGGCGTTGTTGTTGAAGCAAGGCTTGATAAGGGCAGAGGCCCCGTTGCAACGCTGCTTGTTCAAAACGGCACCCTGTATGCAGGTGACATTATAGTTGCGGGAACCGCTGTCGGCAGAGTAAGACTTATGACCGATGAAAACGGCAGGCAGGTAAAGCAGGCAGGTCCGTCTGTTCCGGTAGAGATAACGGGTCTTGCCGAGACACCGAGCGCAGGTGATAATTTTGATGCGGTTTCGGACGAACGCCTTGCAAGAGAGCTTGTTGAACAGCGTAAGGAAAAGATAAAGAACGAGCAGTTTAATGCAAAGCAGAAGGTAACTCTCGATAATCTGTTCAGTCAGCTTTCAGAGGGTGAGCTTAAGGAGCTTAATGTTATAGTTAAGGCGGATGTTCAGGGAAGCGTTGAGGCCGTTAAGGACAGTCTTGTCAAGCTCTCTAACAATGAGGTAAGGGTAAGCGTTATACACGGCGGCGTAGGAGCGGTAAACGAATCGGATGTTATGCTTGCTCAAACCTCCGGTGCGATAATAGTAGGCTTTAATGTAAGACCCGACTCGGTTGCTGCGGCAGCTGCCGAAAAGGACGGCGTAGATATCCGTATGTACAGGGTCATTTACGACTGCATTGAGGAAATAGAAGCCGCTATGAAGGGTATGCTTGCTCCGAAATACAGAGAAAGCATTCTCGGAACAGCGGAGGTAAGAAACACCTATAAGATTTCAAGCGTGGGAACTATCGCCGGCTGTTATATAACAAACGGTAAGGTAACCCGCTCCTGCAAGATAAGGGTGGTAAGAGACGGTATAGTTATCTGTGAGGATGCTATAGCCTCGCTCCGCAGATTTAAGGACGATGTAAAAGAAGTGGCACAGGGCTACGAATGTGGTATAGGACTTGAAAAATTTGCCGATATTAAGGACGGCGATGTATTCGAAGCCTTTGTTATGGAGGAGTACAGAGATTAAATGGCAGGATATAAAATCGGTCGTGTAGCCTCGGACATAAAGCTCTGCTTATCGGAGCTTTTAAAAGAGGTTAAGGACCCGAGAGTAAGCAGGCTTATAAGCATAGTTAAGCTTGATGTATCGGGAGATATGTCGTATGCAACCGCTTATGTCAGCGCAATCGAGGGGAGCGAGGCAACCGAGCAATCGGTTAAGGCGCTCAACAAAAGTGCGGCAGGCTACCTTCGCAGGGAGCTCGGCAGGCGTCTTTCGCTCAGAAAGGTTCCCGAGCTTCGCTTCGTTGCGGATAATTCAATAGAAAACAGTGCCCATATTTCAAGAATAATCGAATCGTTTTCGAAAGAGGATTAGTCAGGAGGTTGTTTTATGAAAGAAAAGACCTGCGGCTGCAACGAGCTTACTCTAAAGCAGACGGTTAAATTTCTGAAAAACCACGATAATTATGTTATTTTAACCCATTCCTCACCTGACGGTGATACTCTCGGTGCCGCTTACGCTCTGTATTACGGGCTTAAGGAAACGGGTAAGGAGGCCGCTGTTATATGTCCGGAGGTTATTCCGAGCAAATATGATTATTTTGTATGCGAAACCGACCATATAGCAAAAGAAAAAGCAACGATTATTGCGGTTGATGTTGCCGATAAAAAGCTTTTGGGCTCTTTAGAGGAGGAGTTCGGTGATAAGGTTGTCCTTAATATAGACCACCATATATCGAATGTCCGTTATGCCGAAAATTTATGCCTTGTTGCCGATGCCTGTGCAACCTGCGAGATTATATATGATATTCTTTGTATGATGAAGGTAAACATAAACAATACGACCGCAAAGGCGCTCTACACCGGTATTGCAACCGATACCGGCTGCTTTAAGTATTCAAATGTTACCGCAAAGACTCATCTTACGGCGGCTGCGCTTTACGAGTACGATATAAATGCTTCGGAAATAAACCGCATTATGTTTGATACAAAATCGAGAAAGCTTCTTGAGCTTGAAAGAATGGTGCTTGACACCGCCCGCTATTATTTTGACGGAAGGTGTATTATGCTTACGGTAACCGCAGAAATGCAGGAAAAAACCGGCTGCTCCGGCTCTGAGCTTGAGGGTATAGCGGTTATATCGAGAAGTGTGCTGGGAGTGCTTATCGGTCTTACCCTAAAGCAGACCGATGATAACGAATATAAGCTTTCCGCCCGTACATATTCTCCCTTCGATGCCTCTGATATCTGCCGCAGACTCGGCGGCGGCGGTCATAAGGCGGCGGCAGGTGCTCTGTTAAAGGGTAGTCTTGACGAGGTCAGAGAGAAGGTTCTTTCGGCTGTAAGGGAGGCTATGGAGGAGAAAAATGCAGGGACTGATATTGCTTGATAAGCCGTCGGGCATAACCTCCTTTAGGGCTGTTGCAACGGTAAGGCGCTTAACCGGCGAGCGCAGGGTCGGTCATACGGGAACGCTTGACCCTATGGCAACCGGAGTTCTTCCGGTGCTTATAGGCAGAGCTACTGCTCTTTCCTCCTTTTTGCTGGACGGTGATAAGGAATACACCGCCGTTATAAGAACGGGAATAAAAACCGATACCGACGATATAACGGGCACGGTTATACAGCAGTCCGACAAAACGGTGTCATATGAGGATATGAGGGCGGCTGTTGAGAAATTCACGGGCGTTATAGAGCAAAGGGTGCCGGCATATTCGGCTGTAAAGCAAAACGGAGTCAGGCTTTATGATATGGCAAGAAACGGCGATACGGTAGAGCCTCCGCTCAGAACGGTTACGGTTTATTCGGCAGAGCTTTCGGACAGACCCTGTGAAAATGAGTTTGAGGTTAAATTCAGTGTTTCAAAGGGTACTTATATAAGGTCTCTTGCCAGAGATATAGGTGATTATTTAGGCTGCGGTGCAGCTCTTTCCTCTCTTTCGAGAACAAGGGCTTCGGGCTTTTCTCTTACGGACTGTACCCGACTTTCCGACATAAACAGTGAAAATATATGCGAATTTTTAAGGTCGGAGGAAGAGGCGGTTTCGCATTTTCAATGTGTTTATGTAACCGAAAAGCAGGCAATAAGATTTTCAAACGGCGGCGCACTCGGTCTTGAAAGATTGAAGCTTACAAGCCCTGTGCAAAGCGAAATATTCAGGGTTAAATGCGGCGAAAGCTTTTTAGGCCTCGGAGAGATTAGCCTCTCTTCGTGCGAGCTTAAAGTAAAATGTGTTATAAATTTTTTTAAAGCCGGTAACTAAAGGGTCGAACAGGAGGTGACGGTTGCTTATGGAAAATGCGGTTATACTCGGTACCTTTGACGGTGTTCACTTAGGGCACAGAGCTGTTATTGAGGGCGCAAGGGGCTGTAATATAACGGCAATCTCGTTTGAGCTTCCGCCGAGAGCCTGTGTCGAGGGTAAGACCGAGCTGCTTATGACTCCCGAGGACCGAGCGGATGCTCTTTGCGGCTGCGGCGTTAAGGAAACGGTTTTTTTAAAATTTTCCGAGGTAAGGGATATATCGGCAGGGGCTTTTCTCGGTATTATAAAGAAAAAATATTCTCCCTCGCTTATATGCTGCGGATATAATTACCGCTTTGGAAAAAACGCCTTGGGCGATACCAAGCTGCTTCGGGAATTTTGTAACGATAACGGCATAAAATTAAAGGTGGCGGACTGTGTCTTTAAAAGCGGTGAAGCAGTATCCTCCACAAGAATAAGGCGGGCTGTGAAAAACGGCAGCATAGAGCTTGCAAACGCCTGCCTTTTTAAAAAAATCGGGTTTAAGGCAGAGGTTTTCAGCGGCGATAAGAGAGGAAGAACCATAGGCTTTCCGACGGTAAATCAGTTCTATCCTAATTTGCTTATAAAGCCTCCCTTCGGGGTTTATGAATCCGAAATTACCGTAAACGGCGTTTTGTACAAGGGCGTAACTAACCTCGGAATACGGCCGACCTATAAAACCGATTATGTTTCCTGCGAAACATATATCATCTCTTACAGCGGTAATGCTTATGGAAGCTCGGTCGATTTAAGGCTTTGCCGATTTATAAGACCGGAGCGTAGGTTTGAGTCTCTTGAAAAGCTTAAAAGTGCTATAGACGCCGATGTTCGAAGCGTTTGTACACCTTAATATTATTATGGGAGCGGTGCTTATGAAAAAAACAGTAAAGCTATTATCGCTTATGGCAGCGGTGGTTATTGCGCTGTCATTTGCGGGTTGTTCTGCGGTTGAAAAGGCAAACGAGAACGAAAATACCACCCTTTCGGCAAAAAAGGACCACTCAAATATTGAAATTCCGGAAATTAAATCAGAGGATGAGGTTATGCCCATTTATCTTGATTTAAGCATTTACGATGTTGAAAACTATGCCGATGTTTATCTCGGTAAAAGCTTTGATTATAAGATAAGCTATGCGGGCTGTGAGCTTTCGCTTCCTACAACTGCCGATGAAATGTCGGAAAAGGGCTGGAGCTTTATGCCCGATGAGACGATAACGGCAGAGTCGGATGTTATGGCAGGTAAATATCAAAGAGCGCAGTTTATAAACAGCGACGGAACGCAGATTACGGCGGTTTTTTACAATTCGGATAAGTCCTCAAGGGAGCTTTTTAAATGTAATATAGTTAAGCTCATAGTGTCCGAAAATAATTTAAACAATCCTTCGAGCGTTTACGGTGAATTCAGGGTGAGCGGCGTAAGCAACACCTCCGCCATAACCGATGTTATAGAATATCTGGGAACGCCGTCTCATTTTTATGCTGTATCGCCCGATAATTATTATCTGGATTATTTCCTGACTAAAAGCGATAAGCGAAGCAAAATCAGGGTTTATGTGAATATCTCAGATGATAGTGTAGAGGCTATAGAGCTTTCGAGATTTGAATAAAGGATGTCCTTAAAAATGAAAAATAAAAATTACTTCTTTCCGGCAGATATCCTTATTCCGAAAGCCGAGCTCGGCAAATGGTCGGTAATAGCCTGTGACCAATATACCTCAGAGCCGGAATATTGGGAAAGGGTGAGGGAGCTTACAGGTGGTGCTCCGAGCGCACTTGATATCATTTTGCCCGAATATCGTTTAAGAAACGACAACAGCGAGGCCGTAAAGGAAATAAACGAAAAAATGAACCGTTACCTGAGTGAAGGCGTTTTTGAGGAATATAAAAACGCAACGGTTTATATTGAACGAATTCAAAGCGACGGTAAGCTCAGATGCGGTGTGCTCGGCTGTATAGACCTTGAGCAGTACAGCTATGAGCAGCAAACCGATGCCCCTATAAGGGCAACCGAGCAAACGGTTGTTTCAAGAATACCCCCGAGGGTTGAAATCAGAAGAGAGGCTCCTCTTGAGCTCCCGCACATAATGCTTTTGATAGACGATATCAAGAGGGAAATAATCGAACCGCTGTCGACAAAAAAGCAGGGCTTTAAAAAGCTCTACGATTTTGAGCTTATGCTCGGAGCGGGCCATATAACCGGCTATCTTATAGATGATGAAACCGTAAAGGAGCTTCAGCGAAAAATAAGCAGGCTTGCCGAGGACAACGGCGGACTTGCGTTTTGTGTGGGGGACGGCAATCATTCCCTTGCAACCGCTAAGGAATGCTACAGCAAAAGCTCCTCGGAGCTTTGCCGTTATGCGCTTTGCGAATTTGTTAATATTCATTCCGAGGCGCTTTGCTTTGAGCCGATATACAGGGTTGTTTTCGGTGCTGAGCCGGAGGCATTGATAGATGAATTCGTAAGCTATTGCGGCGGAGAATACTTCGGGGCGGAGGCTCAAAAGCTTACCGCCTTTTACGGGGGCTGCGAGCGTAGGCTTTCAGTAAGACCGAAATATAAGCTGAGTGTAGGAACGCTGCAGGCTTTTCTTGATGCTTACTGTGCGAATAATCCGAAGGCTGAGATAGATTATATTCACGGTGAGGAATCGCTTAAAAAGCTTTCTCGGTCAAACGGGGCGGTAGGCTTTATATTCGACGGTATGAAAAAGGAGGAGCTTTTCCCCGCTGTTTTAAAGGACGGCTCTCTCCCGAGGAAAACCTTTTCGATGGGTCATTCCGATGACAAGCGGTTTTATCTTGAAGCGAGAAAAATAAAATAAAAAATCAATTTGTTATAATTAAAAAATCCTTTATAATTGTGATTTTTAGCTAACTGAATTTTAAAAAACAGACAGATTCGTATCAATCTTGTTTAAAATGCATAAAAAATCCCATTTCGAGTCAAACAGATAATACTTGAAAAAAGTAAAGGAATAATGTATTATAGAAATGTAAAGAATAATTATGGGCGATGTAGGCTTGAAGCAAGGCCATACGGTCGGCCCTGCATTATTCTTGTTCTACCGAAAATCAAATAAAGGGGATTATTTATGACCAATTATACCATTGCTCAGCTTACCTCTATGATAGAAAGAAAGCTTTCTCATAATTTCGGTGTAGCGCCGGAGCAGGCATCGGATGAGATTTTTTACAAGGCCTGTGTGCTTGTTTTGCTTGAAATTATGGGTGAACGCAAGGCACAATTCAGAAAATCTGAGGTTGAACAGGGCGCAAAAACCGTATATTATCTGAGTATGGAATTTTTAATGGGGCGTTCACTAAAGAACAACCTTTATAATCTTGACCTTACCGATAAAATGGCAAAGGCGCTTGCAAAATTCAAGGTAAAGCTTGATAAGCTTTACGAATTTGAGCCGGATGCGGGTCTTGGTAACGGCGGTCTCGGAAGACTTGCCGCCTGCTTTCTTGATGCTCTTTCAAGCGGTAATTACAGCGCTATGGGCTATTGCATTAAGTATGAGCTCGGTATATTCAGGCAAAAGCTTGTTGACGGCTGGCAGACCGAAATGCCCGATTTTTGGCTTCCTGGTGGCAGCGTATGGCTTGAGCAGCGGCACTCTTCGGCAGTTGATGTTAAGTTTGACGGTCATATAGACGAATGGTGGGACAATAATTATCACCATGTTGAGCACAGGGATTACCAAACCGTTCATGCGGTGCCGTATGATTTAATGGTAGCCGGTAAGGGCGGTAAAACCGTTAATGTTTTAAGACTCTGGAGCGCAGAATGTCAGGACTTCGATATGACGGCATTCAATCAGGGAGATTATGTAAGAGCCCTTGAGCAGCGTGCCAACACAGAGGCTATATCAAAGGTTCTTTATCCGGAGGATAATCATATAGAGGGTAAGTCGCTGAGGCTAAGGCAGCAGTATTTCCTTGTTTCGGCTTCGGTTCAGGATATACTTGCCCGTCATATGAGAAGATACAGCACCCTTGATAATCTTCCCGAAAAGGTTGCTATTCATATAAACGATACCCATCCTACTCTCGCTATACCCGAGCTTATGAGGCTTTTGCTCGATGAATGCGGATATTCGTGGGAAAAGGCATGGGATATAGTAAGAAGAACGGTTGCTTATACAAATCATACCATAATGTCGGAGGCTCTTGAGTGCTGGCAAATAGGTCTTTTCAAGCAAAGACTTCCGAGAATATATCAGATAGTATGCGAAATAGACAGGAGATACCGTCAGGATGTGATAGCTCTTACAGGTGACGGAGAGCTTGCCGAGCGTACCGCTATTATACAAAACGGCGTTGTAAGAATGGCAAATCTTTGCGTTGCCGCCTGTCATACGGTAAACGGAGTTTCAAGACTTCACAGTAATATAATAACCGATGAGCTTTTCAACGATTATTATAAGATGACTCCCGATAAATTTACCAATGTTACAAACGGAATTGCCCACCGTCGCTGGCTGTGTCAGGCAAACCCCGAGCTTTCTGCTTTTATAACCGAGCTTATAGGTAGCGGTTTTGTTAAGGATGCCTCCGAGCTGTCTAAGCTTTCTGCCTTTGAGAACGATAAATCGGTTCTTGAGAGGCTTGCCGCCATTAAGCGCTCGAATAAGCTTAGGCTTGCGGAATATATAAAGGACAATTGCGGGCTTTTGATGGATCCCGATTCGATAGTTGATATGCAGGTTAAGAGGCTGCACGAGTATAAGCGACAGCACCTTAATGCTTTGCATATAATAACCGAATATCTTTATCTTAAAAACAATCCGAATGCTCCGTTCACACCCAAAACCTATGTTTTCGGTGCAAAGGCGGCCTCGGGATATCTCTTTGCAAAAGAGATAATTCAGATGATTTATAAGCTTTCGTGCGTTATAAACAACGACCGTACCGTAAACGATAAATTAAGGGTAATATTCCTTGAGGATTACCGTGTTACCCTCGCCGAGCTTATGATTCCGGCTGCCGAAATAAGTGAGCAGATATCGCTTGCTTCAACCGAAGCAAGCGGAACAAGTAATATGAAGTTTATGCTTAACGGAGCCATAACCCTCGGCACGGAGGACGGTGCAAATGTTGAAATACACGAGGCTGTGGGCGACGATAACATTATAATCTTCGGAATGAGGACACCGGAGGTTTTAAGACTTCAGAAGAACGGCTACAATCCGCTTTCCTATTATAATAACAATGCCGAGCTAAGGCAGGCTCTTGATTTTATAGGCAGAGGAATAGACGGTAAAAAATTCGATAATATTTATAATACCCTTAAGAATGTTGATCATTATATGGCACTTGCGGACTATGCGGATTATTGCTTGGCACAGAGGAAGGCAAGCGAGCTTTATTGCGATAAGCAGCGCTGGAACCGTATGTCGCTTAAAAATATAGCAAGCTCCGGAATATTCTCGGCTGACCGTTCCATTGCCGATTATGCCGACAACATTTGGGGTATAAAGCCGGTAGAGTAAGCTATGCAGTATTATCCGTTTGATTCGAGAAATCCGCTTTATTCGAAAAGTATAGGAGCCTTGGCTTCGGGGGAAACCCTGAGGCTGAGGCTGTTGCTGCATAATGACGCTCATTGCCATAATGCCTATGTGGTTTTACAGCGTGACGGAGAGCCTCCGTGGGAGGTAAGGCTTGAGCCGAAGGAATGGCTTGAGGACTACAGATTTTACGACTGTGCCGTGCCTCTCGGTGAGGGGCTTTATTGGTACTATTTCAGATACGAAAGTGATTACGGCGAATTTTTGGTTACTAAAACCGAAGCCTCTCTCGGCATTGTTTCAAGGGACGGTGCAAAATGGCAAAAAACCGTATATGACAGCGATTATGAAACACCCGACAGGCTCAGCGGGGGGATAATTTATCAGATTTTTCCCGACAGTTTTTTTTCCTCCGGCTCCGCCAAAAAGGGTGTACCCGAGGATAGATTTATAAAAACGGACATATTATCTCAGCCCGAGCACCGACAAAATAACGGCCCATGCAGCCTCGGAAACGATTATTACTGCGGTGATTTAAAGGGGATAGAGGAAAAGCTTGATTATATAGAAAGCCTCGGCGTCAGCATAATTTATTTAAATCCTGTTTTCGAAGCACATTCGAATCACAGATACAACACGGCGGATTATATGAAAATCGACCCTATGCTCGGAGATGAAAGCGACCTTAAGTCTCTCTGTGCAGCAGCGGAAAAGCGGGGTATAACCGTTATTTTGGACGGTGTTTTTTCCCACACGGGTGACGACAGCGTTTATTTTAACAAATATCGCCGTTACGGAGACGGCGGCGCCTATAACGACCGAAGCGGCGAATATTCCAAATGGTATACCTTTGTGAATTATGAGTGTGGCTACAAGGCTTGGTGGGGAGTTCCCTCACTACCCGAAACAAATGAGGAGGACCCCTCTTTTTCGGAATTCATAACGGGTGAAAACGGCGTTTTAAGGCATTGGCTCAGGCTTGGTGCGGGCGGCTGGAGGCTCGATGTTGCCGATGAGCTTCCGGACGGCTTTCTCGATAAAGTCAGGTCTGCCGTAAAGGCAGAAAACAGGGAAGCCTTTATCTTAGGTGAGGTTTGGGAGGATGCTTCCAATAAAATCAGCTACGGAGCTCGTAGGAGATTTTTAAGAGGCAGGCAGCTTGATTCGGTTATGAATTATCCTTTTGCCGAGGCTGTAATTTCCTTTGTCTGCAAGGGCGACAGCTACGGCTTGAATAACACCGTGCTTGATATAACGGAAAACTATCCGCCGCAATCGGTAAGGCTTTTGATGAATCATATAGGAACTCACGATACGGCAAGGGCAATAACCGCAATAGCGAGGTATTCGCAGTACTGCGGAGACAGGCAGTGGCAGTCCGAGCAAATACTGAGCGAGGAGGAATATTTAAGGGCTGTTGTTCTTCTTAAGGCTGCGGCGGTAATCCAGTATACTCTTCCGGGTCTGCCCTCTCTTTATTACGGCGACGAGGCTGGTCTTTCGGGCTACGGAGACCCGTTTTGCAGGGCTGCCTATCCGTGGGGCAAGGAGGATAAAGCTCTGCTTGAATTTTATAAGGAGCTGGGAGCATTCAGAAGAAATACCGAGGCGTTTAAGAACGGCGGATATACGCCCCTTTGCTGCTCAGACGGCTTTATTGTTTTTCTTCGCAGTTTTGGCGACAGTGCTGCGGTTACTGCGGTAAATGTTTCAAACGAAGAAAAAGTCTTCTCCCTTTCAGATAAAATGTCAAAATACAGCTCATACCTCGGCTGCCGACCCGAAAACGGCGTAATAGCTCTCGGCTACGGAGAGTACTGCATTCTGAATATAGAGCTTTACTCTTGATTAAAATTGCCGTATGTGATATCATATAATGAGATGTTGTGTAAAAGGTATTAAAGCCGGTAGGCAATTTTGGAGGAGTAGTATGTCTGATAACAGACCCATAGGCATTTTCGATTCCGGTCTTGGGGGCCTTACGGTAGTAAAGGAAATATCAAAGCTTTTGCCTGAAGAGGATATTATATATTTCGGGGATACCGGCAGAGTGCCTTATGGTACAAAGGGCGATGAAACTATCAGAAAATATGCTTTGCAGGACGAGAGGTTTCTCGCCTTAAAGGGCGTTAAAATTATTGTTGCCGCCTGCGGAACGGTATCGTCGGTAGCACCTGATACGGCAAGTGCTTTAAGCGTTCCCTTTGTTGAGGTTATCTCACATTCGGTAAATGCCGCAGTTAAGGCAACGAAAAACAAAAAAATAGGAATTCTCGCAACTCCGGCAACCGTAAACAGCGGTGCACACAAAAAGAAAATACTTTCTCTTATGCCTGAGGCCGAGGTTGTCGAGAGCGCCGCAGCGCTCTTGGTTTCACTCGTCGAGGAGGGCTGGGTATCGGCAGAGGATTTAACCGTTAAGGAAATTACAAGGCGGTATCTTGAGCCGATGATAGCTGCAGGTGTTGATACGGTTATTCTCGGATGTACGCATTTTCCGGTGCTTTCCGAGGTTATACAAAAAATAATGGGAGACGGTGTTTGCCTGATAAATATGGGCTGCGAAACCGCAAAGGCGGTTTACGCTATGCTCAGCTCAAGCGGCAGTCTTTGCGAGGGCGGAAGGCTCGGAAGACACAGCTTTTTTGTTTCGGACAGACCGCAGGCCTTTAAAAAAACCGCTGCGGTTTTGTTAAACGAAGAAATAGATGATAAAAAGGTAATACAGGTGGATATAAATTCGATATGAAAAAAGAAGTTCTTATAAACATAAGCTCAAGGCAGCTTACAGCAGGTCAGAGGGATAATTCAGAGCTTTCGCTTTGCGGGCAAATGGAGGAAGAAAACGGAGAGCTAAGGCTTATTTATGATGAAAGCAAGGCCTTAGGCGAAAAAAATGTTTTAACAACCGTCTCTTTCCTTGAAAACGGTACGGCGGTTATTGAAAGAAACGGAAGCCTTTCGACAAGGCTTGTCTTAGAGCCGGGGAAGCGTAATAATTCGCTTTACAGTACGCCCTACGGTGATATGCTGATAGGGGTTTTTTGTAACTTTATTACAAATGAGCAGACCGTGCTCGGAAGAAAAATAGTTATGGATTACACGATTGCTTCAAACTGCCGAGAAATAAGCAAAAACAGCGTTACAATAAGAATAAAAGAGGTATAGCATATGTCAGTTCTGGTTGAAAAAGCCAAAAATCAAATAGAAGCGGCGCTTATTAAGGCGGCCGAGAGCGCTATGAAAAAAGGAGAGCTTGAGGAAAAGGAGCTTACCGCATTTGCGGTAGAGGCTCCGGCGAACAGAGCTAACGGTGACTATGCGGCAAATGCGGCGCTTGTTTGGGCTAGGGTTTTTCATAAGGCTCCGGCGCAGATAGCCGAAATTTTGCTTAAAAACCTTGAGCTTTCGGGACTGTATGCGGTAAAGGTCGAGTGTGCAGGCCCGGGGTTTATAAATTTTTTCCTTTCAGATGCCTATTATGCCGACATTCTTTCCGATATAGAAGCAAAGGGCTCGGATTACGGCAGAAGTGATTACGGTAAGGGCAAAAGGGTTTTGGTTGAGTTCGTTTCGGCAAACCCCACGGGACCTATGCATATAGGAAATGCAAGAGGCGGCGCCTTGGGAGACTGTCTTGCTGCGGTTATGGAGGCAGCAGGATATTATACCGAGCGGGAATTTTATATAAATGATGCCGGAAATCAGATAAACAAATTTGCTCTTTCGTTGGATATCAGATACCGTCAGCTTTACGAGGACGGGATTGAGATGCCCGAGGATAGCTACCACGGTGACGATATCGTTGCTCATGCAAGGGCATTTGCCGAAATAAACGGCGACTCCTATATGAATAAGCCCGAAGATGAGCGCAGAGCGGCACTTGTCGAATTTGCGTTGCCTAAAAATATACAGGGTCTTAAGGATGACCTTAAGAAATACAGAATAGAATACGATACATGGTTTAATGAAAGCTCGCTGCATAAAAACGGTGAGACAAAAAGAATTATTGAGCTTTTGAAGAAAAGCGGGTATACCTACGAGAGTGAGGGTGCATTGTGGTTTAAGGCTACCGATTTCGGCTGTGATAAGGACTTTGTGCTTGTAAGGGCTAACGGTGTGCCTACATATGTTGTACCGGATATCGCTTATCATTACAATAAGCTTGAAATAAGAAAATTCGATAAGGCGATAGATGTTCTCGGGGCAGACCATCATGGCTATGTTCCCCGCCTTAAGGCAGCACTTACGGCACTCGGCGTTGATGCACAGCGCCTTGATGCGGTGCTTATGCAAATGGTTCGTCTTGTAAGGGACGGCGAGGTTATTAAGGCCTCAAAGCGTTCGGGCAAGGCCATAACGCTTGTAACTCTTCTTGATGAGGTTCCGATAGATGCCGCAAGATTTTTCTTTAATCTAAGAGAGCCCAACAGCCATTTCGATTTTGATCTTGACCTTGCGGTAAGCGAGTCCTCAAGCAATCCCGTTTACTATGTTCAGTATGCTTATGCGAGAATATGCAGCATTTTCAGAAATCTTGAGGCTGAGGGAATAAGCACAAGAAAAGCTACAAGGGACGAGCTTATGCTTCTTTCAACACCGGAGGAAAGAGAGCTTATTCTTCATCTTGCGGCATATACAGGCGAGATTATACAGTCTGCAAGGGCTTATGACCCCGCAAGAATTACCCATTATGCGTTAGAGCTTGCAACGAAATTCCATAAATTTTACGCTTCATGCAGGGTAAAGGGCATAGATGAAGGACTTATGAGTGCAAGGCTTTCGCTTTGCAGAGCTACGGCAACGGTTATTAAAAATGTTCTTGATATGCTCAAGGTTTACGCACCCGAGAAAATGTAAGGAGGAGCTGTGATATGGTTAGGGACAACAGAAATCTTACAATGATAATGGACCTGTATGAGCTCACTATGGCAAACGGAATATTCAAAAGCGAGCTTAAGGACGATATTACATATTTTGATATGTTCTTCAGGCGTATTCCGGATGACGGCGGCTATGCCATTATGGCGGGTGTTGAACAGCTTATCGAGTATCTTAACAACCTGCATTTTAATGATGACGATATCGAGTATTTAAAGGGTCTTAACCTTTTCTGTGATGAATTTATCGATTATCTTAAAAGCTTTAAATTTTCCTGCGATGTATGGGCTGTACCCGAGGGCACTCCGATATTTCCGCATGAGCCGATTGTAACCGTAAAGGGTCCTGCAATGCAGGCTATGATGATAGAAACTATGCTTCTTTTAACGATAAATCATCAGTCGCTCATAGCAACTAAGGCAAATAGGATAGTAAGGGCAGCACAGGGCAGACCTGTTATGGAGTTTGGAGCACGCAGAGCCCAAGGAGCGGATGCCGCATATTACGGAGCAAGAGCGGCGATAATAGGCGGCTGTGTAGGAACCTCCGACATAAGAACTGCTAAGGATTACGGTGTTCCTGCTTCGGGCACTATGGCGCACAGCTGGGTTCAGCTGTTTGACAGCGAATACGAGGCCTTTAAGACCTATGCCGAAAATTATCCGGATAGCTGCCTTCTGCTTGTTGATACATTTAATGTTATACATTCGGGTATACCGAATGCAATCAAGGTGTTTAACGAGGTTTTAAAGCCTCTCGGAAAGCATCCACTCGGAATAAGGATAGACAGCGGTGATATAACCTATATTACCAAAAAGGCAAGAAAAATGCTTGACGATGCCGGCTATCCGGACTGTAAAATATGCGTTTCGAATTCTTTGGATGAATATCTTATTCGTGATATGATATTTCAGGGAGCAAGGGTTGACAGCTACGGTGTCGGCGAAAGGCTTATAACCTCTTCGAGCGAGGCGGTTTTCGGCGGTGTTTACAAGCTTGCCGCAACCGAAAAAAACGGAGTTATCACGCCGAAGATAAAGATAAGCGAAAACACGGCGAAAATAACCCTGCCCGGTGTTAAAATTCCGTGGCGACTTTACGACAGGCAAAGCGGAAAGGCGATAGCCGATGTTATAACCCTGAATTACGAAAAAATAGATTCCTCCGAGCCTTATGAAATATTTGACCCCGACCATACATGGAAGCGAAAGGTTGTTAAAGGCTTTGTTGCAAGGAAGCTTCAGGTAAAGATATTCGAAAAGGGAGCGCAGGTTTACGAATCACCTTCGGTAAGTGAGATATCGAAGCGCAGAGAGCAGGAGGTTGAGTCTCTCTGGGATGAGGTTAAACGGTTTGAAAAGCCTCATACATATTATGTTGATTTATCGGAAGACCTTTGGCAGCAAAGAGATGCCCTTTTAAATGAGCTTTCCTACAGGCAAATGCTTGAAAATAAATAAAATAAAGGACTGATAATATGAAAAACATTAAAGTCTGCGTAGCTTTAATAATGTGCCTTGTTATTTGCGGGAGCCTTGCTGCCTGCGGCAGTGAAAAAACCGAGAGGATAGGCGTTGATGTTTCGTATTATGCCAATCTCGGAAAAATAAAGGAATGTGATTTTGCATTGGGCGATAACGGCGAAGCACTTGTTGCGCAAATCAACGAAAGGATTTCTTCTCAGGAGGATAGCGAGGATGAGCTGCACGAGCATTCCGATGCCGATAGTGACGAAATAGAATACTGCAATACCTATGAGGGTGATGGTTATGTTTCGGTTGATATTCCGGGGATGACCTTCAGATATGACAGTGAAAGCAAAAAAATATACCGTATTGCTTCTATGAAGGAGGCATATGGCTTTAAAATCGGAACCGTATCAATAGAAATACAAAAGGCTATGAGCTCATACGGTCTTGATTCCGAGGAAAGAAGCCTTACCGAGGAGGAACGCCTTATGGTGGCAGGTGCCGAAAGCGATACCTGCCTTGAATACAAATTCGGTGATAATTATGTGCTTTTCTTTTTCTCGGAAAACGCTCTTTATGCAACGGTAATTTACAGCGGTGAATAATATGACTGAAAAAAGCGAAGTAAATATATTGCCCCTTATTCCGTTAAGGGGTATGGTGGCTTTTCCCCATATGGGGATGACCCTTAATATAGGCAGAAAAAAATCCGTGGCTGCGATTAAAAGAGCTATGGATAGGGACGGACTTGTTTTTGTAATAGCACAGCGCAATGTCGAAATCCAAAACCCCAAGGTAGAGGATATTTATGAAATGGGCTGCGTGTGCAAGGTGCGCCAATGCTTTAATACACCCGATGGGTGTACTGCCTTTGTTGAGGGTATTTCCAGAGCAGAGCTGATCTGCTTTTTGGACAACGGCGATTACATAACCTCCACGGTAGAGGTTATGAAGGAGCAGGCTTATAAAGGCAAAGCCTCCTATGAAGCTGCGCTTCTTCGAAAAATCAAGGAAAGCTTTGAGGCTTACAAAGAGGTAAATACGGCAGTTCCCGAGGATATAGCCTTAGCGGTTGCCGCTTCAGATAATTTGCCGAAGCTGTGCGATTATATTGCCTTCAGTTTGCCTGCTCCGTTTGACGACAAGCAGTTTGTTCTTGAAAAAACAAATATTTCCGCAAGAGCAAAAACGGTTTTACGGCTTCTTTCAAAGGAAACTCAGATAACCAAGATAGATCACCGTATATCCGAGCAGACTAAGGAGCGGATAGATGACTCTCACAGAGAATTCTACCTTAAGGAACAGATAAAGGCCATAAACGAAGAGCTTTACGGCGATGATAGCGGACCGGACGATATTGATAAGCTTTTTGAGGCTGTTGAAGGTCTTAATGCAAACGACGGCGTTAAAGAAAAGCTCAACGATGAAATAAAAAAGCTCTTCAAAGCTCCCGCCGGCTCGCAGGACGGTGCGGTTTTGAGAGCATGGCTTGATTTGTGTCTTGCTCTGCCGTGGAACAATATGAGCAAATCAAGGGTTGACATAAATAAGGCACGGAAAATTCTTGACCGTGATTTTTACGGAATGGAAAGGGTTAAGGAAAGAGTGCTTGAAATGCTTTCGGTTTACGCTCTTTCTCCCAATATAACGGGTCAGATACTCTGCCTTGTGGGCCCGCCCGGTGTCGGTAAGACCTCTATCGGAAAAACGGTGGCGGAATGTATGGGAAGAGAATTTGCGAGGGTGTCTCTCGGCGGTCTTTACGATGAGGCCGAAATAAGGGGACACAGACGCACATATGTAGGCGCTATGCAGGGAAAAATAGTATCTGCCCTTAAAAACTGTAAAACCTCTAATCCTGTTATTCTTCTCGATGAAATAGACAAGGTCGGGAGAGACGGCAGGGGTGACCCCTGCGCTGCCCTGCTTGAGGTTCTCGACCCCGAGCAGAACGCTGCCTTTGTTGATAATTATGTTGATATACCGGTTGATTTGAGTAAGGTTGTTTTTATGACAACAGCTAACGATACCTCCCCTATACCTGCCCCCTTGCTTGACCGTATGGAGGTTATAAGTCTTGAGGGCTACACAAGGGAGGAAAAGCTTTGCATAGCTAAGAAGCATCTTATTTCAAAGCAGCTAAAAAAGCACGCTCTTACTAAGACCTTATGCAGAATATCCGACGGTGCGATTTACTCACTTATAGATTTTTACACAAGGGAGGCCGGCGTAAGAAGGCTTGAAAGAAGCATAGCCTCGCTTTGCTCAAAGTCGGCAAAGCTTATAGCCTCGGGAGAGAGGACGAGCGTAACCGTTAACGAAAAATGTGTTGAAGAAATGCTGGGTAAGAAAAAATACCGTCCCGAAAGTATACTTGAAAGCGATGAGACCGGAATAGTAAACGGCCTTGCATGGACGGCCGTGGGCGGAGAAATAATGCAGCTTGAGGTGCTTGCTTTAAACGGCAGCGGCAAAACTGTGCTTACCGGCTCTCTTGGAGAGGTTATGAAGGAATCGGCACAGGCAGCAGTAACCTTTGTAAGAGCAAACGCAAAAAAATACGGTATTGACGAAGACTTTTTCAAAACCAAGGATATTCATATCCACGCAACCGAGGCTGCCGTTCCGAAGGACGGTCCGTCTGCCGGAATAACCATAGCAACCGGTATTGTTTCCGCACTTACCGGTAAGAGGATAAAAAGGGAAATTGCAATGACCGGTGAAATAACCATAAAGGGCAGAGTGCTTCCGATAGGCGGTCTTAAGGAAAAGGCAATGGCTGCATACAGAGGCGGAGTTAAAGTCGTTTTCATTCCCAAGGAAAACATACCGGACCTTGAGGAGGTTGACGAAGTCGTAAGAAAGGGGCTTACCTTTATTCCCGTTGCCTTTGCGAGTGAGGTGCTTGAAAGGGCCTTTGCTTCTCAGGTTGAGGAAGCAACCGAAGAAATGCCTAAGGAAAGTGCTGTAATACCGTCGGTAACGAATAAAAGGAGAGCTACGGTATGATATGGGCAAATGCGGTTTTTGAAGCGGCATACGGCACGGCGGAGCAGCTGCCGGAATCCGATATTCCGGAAATATGCTTTTCGGGGCGCTCGAATGTGGGAAAATCCTCGCTTATAAACAAGCTTCTCGGTAGAAAGGCTCTTGCAAGGGTGAGCGCAACCCCCGGCAAAACGGTAACGGTAAATCTTTACCGTATTCCGAACGGAGAAGGCGATATTCGTCTTGCGGATCTTCCGGGGTATGGCTATGCCAAGGTTCCCTTTGAGGAAAAAAGCCGTTGGTCCGAGCTTATGGAGAGCTACTTCGGCTCGGGTCGCAGAATAGCTCTTTGCTTACAGCTCATAGATATGAGAAGGTCGCCTACGGATTTTGATATTTCCATGCTTAAATTTTTAAGGCATTACGCAATACCCACTGCCGTTGTTATGACAAAAAGCGATAAGCTGAACAAAACAGAGCTTTCGGTACAGACCGAGCTTATAAAAAAAGAGGTTGAAAAAATATGCCCGAATGCTCCCGTGCTCCCCTTTTCCGCACTTAAGGGAACGGGTGTTCAGGAGATAAGGGAAGCGATTTTGGCGGCTGTAGGCGCCAAATAAGGGGTTGACAACCCTAAAAACAGATGATATAATTTTACCGTACTTAAAGGCTATGACGGAGAAAAGTATCGGCAAAGGCGATGTAAAGTGAGCCGCAGGCAGTGGAAATGCGGTGATGCGCAGGTCGTGAAGAACACTCTCGATGCCGCAATCCGAACCCTCTAAGGCTTTTCAAGGGGCAGTAGGTGCGCCGTATTTAATGCGTTAAATTAAGCGTCGGTCTTATGGCTGATAAGAGAGGTCGCTTTTGCGACAAATCGGGTGGCACCACGGATAATGCGTCTATTCGTCCTGATGATAGGGACCTATAGACGCTTTTTGTATATTTTTATATATTTACGGAGGAAAAATATGAAGCATACGGATATTGTCGACATTTTAAAGGACAAAGCATATATCGGAAAAAAGGTTACTGTTTGCGGTTGGGTTCGCACCTCAAGAGACTCTAAAAATATGGCGTTTTTAGAGCTTAACGACGGTACTTCATTAAAGCATCTGCAAATAGTTATCGATAAAGCGAAAATTTCGGAAATTTCAGAATATATGAAGCTCGGAGCCTCTCTTAAGGTAGAGGGAGAAGCGGTAAAATCGGTAGTTGCCGAGGATTCGGTTGAAATAAACGCAGAGCAGATAAGCGTTTTGGGAGTATGCCCGCCGGAATATCCTCTCCAGAAAAAGAGACATACGCTTGAATATCTGCGCACCATTCCCGCACTCAGGGTAAGGACCAACACCTTTAATGCGGTATTCAGGGTACGCTCGGTTGTTTCGGCATCAATTCACGAATTTTTCCAAAGCAGACACTATACCTATATTCATACGCCTCTCATAACCGCAAGCGACTGTGAGGGGGCAGGTGAGATGTTCAAGGTTACAAGCATAGGCTTCAGCAATGAATATAAAACCGAGGAGGAATACAACGAGGCTGACTTTTTCGGCAAAAAGGCAGCGCTTTCGGTATCGGGTCAGCTTGAGGGCGAGGTTGCCGCAATGGGACTCGGTAAGATATATACCTTCGGTCCCTCCTTCAGAGCCGAAAAGAGCAATACTCCCCGCCATGTTGCCGAGTTCTGGCATGTTGAGCCCGAGGTTGCCTTTGCCGAGCTTCCCGATATAATCGAAATAGCCGAGGCGCTTATAAAGCATATAATAAATTCCGTTCTTGAAAAATGTCCCGAGGAGCTTAGATTTTTCGATGCCCATTTTGAAAAAGGGCTTATAGATAAGCTCACCTCTGTTGTAAGCCACGATTTTGCGGTTATGACCTATACAGAGGCAATAGAAAGGCTGAAGGCGTGCGGAGAAAAATTCCAGTATCCCGTTGAATGGGGCTGCGACCTTATGACAGAGCACGAGAGGTATATTTCGGAGGTAATCTGCAAAAAGCCTGTGTTCCTTACTGATTATCCTAAGGAAATAAAATCGTTTTATATGAAGCAAAATCCCGACGGTAAAACCGTTGCGGCAACCGATTTGCTGGTGCCGGGGGTAGGAGAAATAATAGGCTGCAGCGAAAGAGAGGCCGACCTTGATAAGCTGCTTGAGGCTATGCGCTCAAGAGGTATGTGTCTTGACGATTATAACGACTATATATCTTTGCGCCGCTTCGGAAGTGTTCCGCACAGCGGCTTCGGTCTCGGACTTGAACGCATAATTATGTATGTTACCGGAGTTTCAAATATAAGGGATGTTATTCTTTATCCTCGCACGGTAGGCAATATTTCCTGATAAGAGGGACTTTTAATATGGAAAAATATATTAAAAAGCTTGATGTTCTCGAAACACAGAAGGCTATAAGGTCTTTAAGGCACAGATTTGAGGAAAATTTGTGTGACGGACTTAATTTAAGCCGTGCCTCGGCTCCGCTTTTTGTTAAAAAGGGAAGCGGAATAAACGATGATTTAAACGGCGTTGAACGCCCTGTTTCTTTTGATATTCTCGAAACGGGTGACGATATGGAGGTTGTTCATTCGCTTGCGAAATGGAAGAGAATGGCTCTCGGGAAATATCACTTTCCTATGCATACGGGGCTTTATACTGATATGAACGCTATCCGCAGGGATGAGGTGTGCGATCCCATACATTCGATATATGTCGATCAATGGGATTGGGAAAAGGTGATATCCAAGGAGGATCGCACCGTTGATTATCTTAAGGATACCGTTTACAGAATTTATTCTGCTATTTTAAACACTGCCGACGGTGTGGAAAGGCTCTATCCTCAGCTTGATAGCTATCTTCCGAGGAAAATTAAAATGATAACTACCTACGAGCTCGAGGAGCGTTATCCCGAGCTTACACCGAAGCAGAGAGAAAATGCCGCCGCAAAGGAATACGGAGCGCTGTTCCTTATGCAGATAGGCGGCAGACTTAAAAACGGCGAGAAGCACGACGGCAGGGCTCCCGATTATGACGATTGGAGCTTAAACGGTGACATAATAGTTTATAACCGTGTTACCGATGCGGCATTTGAGCTATCCTCTATGGGAATAAGGGTTGATAAGGAAGCTCTTGTAAGGCAGCTTGAAGCCGAAAATATGCTTGACAGACTGAAGCTTCCGTTCCATAAAGCGCTTATGAACGATGAGCTTCCCCTCACTATAGGCGGGGGAATAGGGCAATCAAGGCTGTGTATGCTCTTACTGCAAAAGGCTCATATAGGGGAGGTTCATGCCTCTGTTTGGCCACAGTCGCAGATAGCTTACTGTAAAAAAATAGGCGCTGAGCTGCTTTAAGCCGTAGCTTAGTGCTCGGTAAAGCGCTTATAAGCGGCGGGAGAAGCTTTTTCGGCTTTTACAAAGGTCTTATACATATGCGAATAATCGGAAAAGCCGCATTCCTCGGCTATGTTTTCCATAGAGGTGTCGGAGGCCTCCATAAGTGCCTTGGCCTTGTTAATTCTTAATTGACTGAGGTATTTCATAGGCGTTACACCGTAAAAATCGGAGAATATTTTTATAAGGGTATTTTTGGTGTAATTGTATTTAACGCAAAACTGCTCAAGTGTTAATTTTTCACTTAAATGCTCTGACATATCCGCTGCCATATTTCTTGCAAGCTCTTCCGACGGGCTTGTCGGCTGAACTCGAAACAGCTTAGTAACAATGCCGTAGAAAATACCCGTTTTTATTACATTCGGCATATCTGAGCCTTGGGCACGCTCAAGGTTTTTTATATCCGGCATAATATCATATTCGGAAAAGCTGCCCCGTTTTTTAAGAAACGGGGCATTTTCTGTCCATTCACCTAAAAATTCTATGTAAAAATATTTGGGATGCTCGCTTGGAATACGCCCCTCTTGAAGCAGACCGTGCCTTTGAATATAATATTCACCCTGTGAAAGGCTTATATCCTCGCCGTCCTCGGTAAAATGCAAGACACCGCCGAGCATAAGAATTAAAACATCAAAGCCGAAGCGTCTGTTTACATGGCGCTCGTTTTCATTGAAAAATCGCATAGATGAAATTCTGTATTTTAGAGGATAGCTTAAGCTTAAACCCGATTCCATATAATCACCGCCTTTATTTTATAACAATACTGTGATATTTGCAATGATTTATTCGATTTTTTCAATGGTATTCGGAAAAACTGTGTGATAATATCAATGTGAAAGGAGCGGTTGTATGAAAAAACGCCTTTTAAAAACGATATCTGTTTTATTGGTGGGTGTCTTTATGCTTTCGGGCTGTGGGGAAAATAAAGAAAAAAAGAAAAATGTAAATTCGGTGCAGTCAGGGGAAGCAACTGCGGTAAATCCTCTTGACGGGATAAGCTTTTATGCTTTAAGCGCCGGAGAGGTGCAGGCCGAGGGCTGGCTTAGAAATCAGCTTGTGCTGCTTGCGGAAAATATGGCAGCTGATTTTGAAAGCATTTCGCCTACTGTGAAAGCAACCGGTGATGACCGCTCCGGCTGGCTCGGAGGTACGGGCGAAAGCTGGGAGCGCAGTGCGTATTATGTGAGGGGTCTTGTTTCCTTAGGCTATACCTTAAACGATGAAAAGCTGAAAAAGCAGGCGCAGAAATGGTTGGATTGGACGCTCGAAAGTCAAAGTGAGTCCGGTCTGTTCGGGCCCTATGCGAATAACGAGGAGCAGTTTGACGACTGGGCTGTTATGCCTATGCTTTTGGCTTTAGAGGAATATTACGATGCCTCGGGTGATGAGCGGGTTATACCTTTTCTTCAAAAATATTTTAAGTATCAGTCGGAAAATATAGGCAGCATTATAGAGACGGGCTCGTGGGCTTATTGGAGAGCTTGCGATAATATATATGCCGTATGGTGGCTTTGGAACAAAACGGGTGACGATTCTCTCAAGGATTTATGTATAAGGCTTGAAGCCAAGGGCTATAAATGGAGCACCGCCTACCGTGAAAATATTTTCGATAAGGAAAATAACTACCATATAGTAAATATACATCAAGCCCTCAAGCTGTATCCGACTATGTATGCCCTAACCGGCAAGGAGGGGTATCTTACATCTTATTACGAGGGACTTGAAAGCCTGTATATATCCTCCGTTCGGCAGGACGGTATGTCCAACGGCGATGAATATCTAAGAGGCAATTCCGCAACCTACGGAACCGAGACCTGCGCTGTGGCGGAGCGTATTCTTTCGGATAAAATTTCACTTCTCTTTACCAAAGACCCTACAGTTGCGGACAGCCTTGAAAATGTTGCGTATAACTGTCTGCCTCAGCAATTGCTGTCCGACGGTAAGGGATATGCGTATTTTACAATGCAAAATCAGATAGATGCTTCACTTGGCAGCAAGGGCTTTCTCACCGAATACGGAACCGGCTTATGCTACGGTACTCCGAGCGGATGTCCCTGCTGTGCGCATAATTATCTTATGGCTTGGCCGGAATTTGTTCAGAGTATGTGGATGAAAACCAGCGATAACGGGCTTGCGGTAGGCTCCTACGGCCCGAACACCGTAACCGCCGACCTCGGAGATAAGGGCAGGCTTACGGTTAAAGAGGAAACGAATTATCCCTATGAGGAGACCGTTAAGCTTACAATCACTCCCGAAAAGGACGGCACCGAATGTCCGCTGTATCTCAGAATTCCCGAGTGGTGCGAGGGAGCTTCACTTAAAATAAACGGCAAGACGGAGGATACGGTGCTTCGTGCAGGAGAGTATGTAAAGCTTCTGCGAGGCTGGAAAAGCGGCGATACTGTAGAGCTTGTATTTCCTATGAGCTTTAAGGCTACCTTTACCGAAAACAACAGTGTGAGCATAAAATACGGAGCGGTTTTGTTTGCGGTAAAAATAGACGAAAGCAAGCAAAAAACAACCTATACGAATAATTATAATAAGGATTATGATTATCTCGGCGGCAAGTATTTGAATTATAACATTACCGCCGTCTCCGATTGGAATTTTGCTCTAAAGGACTTTAATTTTAATGATGTTGCTTCTAATTTTACCGTTTCGAAAAAATCGATAACCGATAATATGAGCTATGAGCAGTCCGAAGCGCCTATTGTGCTTACGGCAAAGGGTATTAAGGTAACAACATGGTGCGCAAATTCCAAAAATGTTGCCGAAAAGCCTCCGGTTTCTCCGGTTACAGGTGAAAATCTCGGAGAAAGCTCGGATATAACCCTTATACCTTATGCCTTTTCAAGGCTTCGTATCACTATGATACCGTGGACGGGGTCGAGCGCTGTCGAATACACGGCCGACAAAAGCTACAGCGATGAGAGTAGCATAAGTCTAAGCGGAATTATAGTACCGGACAGCTCGGATTATGACGGTAGGATAACCTTCTTTATTTCCTATCAGTCGAGCAGCGACCTTTATTTGCGCCTTTATATAAACAAATCGGAAAATTCTCAGATTTTGAATTTTAAAAAGGGCGAAAATACGATTGAAATATCATATCCTTATGAAAGCTGCTTTGAAAAAAACAATCTTCTTAAATTTGAAACGGTTGACGGCTCGGCGCTCCCTGAGGATTTTACCGTATCCGTTATGGTAGGATGAGTAAAACGAAAATCCGATTATCAAATGTGATGATCGGATTTTCGTTTTTGTGCACAAGCTGAAATTACGATTTCGATAATTATTCTGCTGTGCTTTTTCAAATTTTTCAATCATTTTTCAATATTCTGTGCTATAATGGTTGTTGAAAATTGAAATGAATATAGAAAATACCTTTAAGAGCTTCGACATTTTATAATCATTATAATAGGACATAATCGGGAGGTGTCGGTATGCGACTTTTACTTGTCGAGGATGAAAAAAGAATGGCACAGGCATTGTGTGAAATCTTGCGCCTTGAAAAATATGAGGTTGACCATTACACAAACGGTCTTGACGGCTTGTCCGCAATCGAAAGCAATGTTTACGATATTGTAATTCTTGATGTTATGCTTCCGAAAATGAATGGGTATGAGATTGCAAAAATAGCCCGCAGCAAAGGCGTTACAGCTCCGATTTTAATGCTTACCGCCAAGGCAGAGCTTGACGATAAAGTAATGGGGCTTGACAGCGGTGCAGATGATTACTTGACAAAGCCGTTTATGACTAAGGAATTACTTGCTAGGCTTCGTGCGCTCAGCAGGCGAAGGCTCGGCACAACCGACGGGATATTATCCTTTGCGGATATTACCCTTGATATAAGCACGCTGATTTTATCCTGCACAAGCAACGGTCAAAGTGTTAGACTCAGTGAAAAGGAATACCGTATTCTTGAATATTTAATGTCTAACAGTGGTCATATTTTAACCCGTGAACAGCTTGCGTTAAAAATTTGGGGATTTGAAAGCGAAGCCGAGTACAATAATGTGGAAGTATATATGTCGTTTACCCGTAAAAAGCTTGCGTTTGTCGAAGCAAGGACCGAAATTAAAGCCGTGCGTGGAATCGGATATGAATTAAGGTGCGACAATGTTTAAGAAATCAAGACGAAAAATCGTTACGGCAATTATGTCCATACTTGTGGCTTTATGGGTGGGAACACTCGGTGTTATCTATGTATCCAGCTATTTCGAAATGACAGGACAAAACGAACAAATGCTTCAAACACACGCCGAGCTGTATGTGCTTCCTCAAGCATTTGAGGAAACGCTTCCGCCAGAAAAGCCTGTTCCGGACAGTAATAAAAATACCACTCCCGACTTTGAAGAACAGTCGCCGAGGTTTCGGCTGTCCACTTTTTATACCGTTGCAATGTCGTATGACGGAGAAATTCTTGAGATAAAGAACGAACAGCCGACTATACATACCGATGCTGAGCTGGAAAATATGGCGCAAAGCATTATTAAGAGCAATAAGAGTGCCGGCAGCAGCGACAATCTTGCTTTCTGTAAAACGGATAAGGGCGGATATCTCCTTGTTACCTTTATGGATAATACCGTTATCAATGAAAGCGCTATGACTTTATTTCGGTACACACTTATTTTCGGTTGTGTGGCAATGGTGCTGTTTTTCTTTCTGTCGGTATTTCTTGCGAGGAAAATCGTACATCCGCTTGAGGAAAGCTATCAAAAGCAGAAGCAATTTATATCCGATGCCGGTCATGAGCTGAAAACACCGGTATCGGTGGTTAGTGCCAATGCCGAGCTTTTGTCCCGTGAGCTCGGTGATAATCAATGGCTTCAAAACATTCAATACGAAAACGAACGGATGGGCATACTTGTAGGGCAGCTTCTTGAGCTTGCCCGAACTGAAAAGCTTACGCCGCAGACAGAGCATATTGATTTCAGCCGGCTTGTTGCCGGAGAAACGCTTCCGTTTGAAAGTGTGGCCTTTGAAAAGGGAATGGTTTTGAACAGCGATATTACTAAGGGCATTGCTGTAGAAGGCAACAGCACACAGCTTAAACAAATTGTAGCTATACTTCTTGATAATGCTATTCGTCACAGCAAGAAGCCTGGTGAAGTGTATTTATCCTTAACAAGGGAAAGCAATCTTGCCAAGCTTTCCGTTATCAATAACGGCGATGAAATCTCTACGGAACAGCGTGAGCGGATATTTGAACGCTTTTATCGACTTGATACTGCCCGTAGCGAAGAGGATAAGCATTACGGTCTGGGCCTTGCCATAGCCAAAGCAATAGTAGCTTCGCACAAGGGTCGAATCGAAGTGCTTTGCTATAACGGACTTGTGGAATTCAGAGTGCAAATTCCGGAAAGCTGAAAAATTTAACAATTTCAATATTACTTCAATATTCCTCCTGTACAATGATATCATTAAAGTACAGGAGGATTTTTATGCGAAGGCTGAATGAGAAGGGAGTGAAGAGATGAAATACCGACACGAGTGGAAGCATGAGATAAGCTACGGTGATATGCTCGTTCTCCGGCAGCGTTTATCTGCTGTTATGAAGTGTGATGCTCACGCTGTTGACGGCAAGTATTTGATCCGAAGTTTGTATTTCGATAACGCATACGATAAGGCACTGAGAGAAAAGCTTGACGGTGTGAATATTCGTGAAAAATTCCGAATTCGATATTATAACGGTGATACATCCTTGATTCATCTGGAGAAGAAAAGCAAGGTGAACGGCTTATGCCTGAAGGACAGCACGGTGCTGACCGAAGAACAGGCACAGTCGATTGTAAAGGGTGACTATACTTGGATGGTAGACAGTGGTGCTCCGTTGATTCAGGAGCTGTACAGTAAAATGCTGAGTCAGGGACTGAGACCTAAAGTCATCGTAGATTATTTAAGAGAGCCTTTTGTGTTCGCACCGGGCAATGTAAGGGTTACTATTGACTATAATATTCGCACGGGAATGAATTGTACGGACTTTTTAAATTCCGACTGTGTTACGGTTACTGCGGGTGATGCTCCCATAATCCTTGAAGTGAAATGGGATGAATATCTGCCGGATATTATCCGTGATGTTGTACAGCTCCCTAATTGCCGAGTGGGTGCTTTTTCAAAATATGCCGTATGCAGAATATACGGCTGAAGCAATTTAATTTATAAGGAGTAAGTATTATGACCTTCAATGACATTTTCAAATCAAGCTTTTTGGAAAATATTACAAGCGTGAGCATTCTCGATATGGCGCTTGCTTTAGTCCTCGCCTTTGGCGTAGGGATGTTTATTTTTCTTGTATATAAAAAGACCTATCAGGGTGTAATGTATTCTTCGAGCTTCGGAACAACACTTGTTGCCCTTACGATGATCACCACCGTTGTTATCCTTGCGGTAACCTCCAATGTGGTTCTTTCTCTCGGTATGGTAGGCGCACTTTCTATTGTTCGTTTTCGTACCGCCATTAAGGAGCCTCTTGATATTGCTTTTCTTTTCTGGTCAATTGCGGTAGGCATCGTATTGGCGGCGGGTATGATTCCTCTTGCCGTAATCGGCAGCGTTATCATCGGAGTAATCCTTCTTGTATTCGTGAACAGAAAGTCTTACTGCAACCCGTATATTCTTGTTCTTTCCTGTGCCGATGCCACGGCAGAAAAGAAAGCAGTTGATTTTCTAAAAGGAAATGTTCAAAAATGTGTTGTTAAGAGCAAAACAGCAGCTAAGGGCTTAATTGAACTTAATCTTGAAATTCGTATGGCGAATGACAGCACCGATTTCATCAATGCTCTCAGCGCCATGTCCGGTGTAAACAGCGCAGTTCTTGTAAGCTATAACGGCGAGTATATGGGCTAAGGAGGTACGCTATGTCAACACATAAGCATTTTGATAAAATTTGCTGTGTTGTTCTTGCCGTCACGCTGCTTCTTACTGTATTGTTTATGAATGCCGAAAAATTCGGCGTGCAAAAGACCTCCACGGTAATGGGATATGAAAACAAGCTGTTTGACATCTCTACTGTCCATACGATAGATATTATTATGGATGATTGGGATACCTTTACGGCAAATTGTAAAAGTGAAGAATACTACCCCTGCTCGGTTGTGATTGATAATGAAGCTTATAAAAATGTTGCAATACGAGGTAAGGGTAATACTTCGCTGACTCAGGTTGAAGCCTATGGAAATGACCGTTACAGCTTCAAGCTTGAGTTTGACCATTACGACAGCACCAAAACCTACTACGGGCTAGATAAATTGTGTCTGAACAATATCATTCAGGACAACACCTATATGAAGGATTATCTGACCTATCAGATGATGAATGAAATGGGTGTGGCTTCTCCTCTTTGCAGTTATGTTTATATTACCGTTAACGGTGAGGCTTGGGGACTTTATCTTGCGGTAGAGGGCGTTGAGGAAGCTTTTCTGCAACGCAATTACGGAAATAATTACGGTGAGCTTTATAAGCCTGACAGTCAGAGCATGGGCGGCGGCCGAGGAAACGGTGAAAAATTCGATATGGATGAATTTTTAGGCGGTTCCGACTCCGAGAGCGCAGACAATATTCAAAGCAGTGATATCGATAACGGTAATCAAATGCCGAGCGGAAATATGCAGGGCGGAACAATCCCTCCGGAGCTACCAAGCGGAGGAATACCCCAGAGCAATAATGCACAAGGCGGTATGAGACCTTTCGGCAATTCGGCAATCACAGACGGTTCATCAACCGATACCGACAGTCGGGCGCAGCAAGGCGGTATTGCTTCGGAAATCGGAGGACAAATGCCTGAGGGCAGTATGCGTGACGAAGCTAAAGGCGGAATGACAAACGGCAGCGATGATGTATTGCTGAAATATATTGATGATGAGCTTGAAAGCTATGTAAATATCTTCGACAATGCTAAAACCGATGCCTCTGACAGTGATAAAAAGCGATTGATTGCAGCTCTTAAAAGCTTGAACAGCGGCGAAGACCTGAAGAACACCGTTGATATTGAGAAGGTGATTCGTTATTTCGTTGTGCATAATTTCGTTTTGAACTTCGACAGCTATACCGGTTCGATGATTCACAACTATTATCTTTACGAAAAAGACGGACAAATGCAGATGATTCCGTGGGACTATAACCTTGCCTTCGGCGGCTTTCAATCTATGAGAGATGCTACAAGTCTTGTGAACTATCCGATAGATTCTCCTGTATCCGGCGGTAATGTCGAGGACAGACCGATGCTTGCATGGATATTTGAAAATGAGGAATACACAGAACTTTATCATCAATATTTTGCGGAATTCATAACTGAGTATTTTGACAGCGGTTATTTCTCGGAGATGATAGATGACATAAACGCAATGATTTCTCCTTATGTTGAAAATGATCCCACCAAGTTCTGCACCTATGAAGAATTTGAAACGGGTATTGCAACACTTAAAGAGTTCTGCTTACTTCGTGCCGAAAGTATAAGCGGTCAGCTTAACGGTACCATCGGATCAACCTCCGACACACAGACAAGCGATACTCTTATTGATGCGGGCGATCTGCAAATCGACGATATGGGCTCTATGAACAACACGATGAGCGACGGTATGCAGTTCGGCGGAAATATCCAAATTCCGAATGCGGACGCAGCCTCTAACGGTGAACAGCTTTCCGGTATAGGTAAAAGCAACGAAGCTATAGAGCCTGCCGCAAGCACACCTGATAGCTCCAAAAGCGATGGGGCAACAGGCAGACTGATGACACAAATGCCTAACGGTAATCAGGGTGGCTTTAACGGAGGGCAGCTGCAAGGCGAAGCACCGCCCGATTTTGCCGAAGGCGAAAACGGACAGCAGGGTGATTTCGGCGGTCAAATGCAACCGCCTGACGGAAACGCTCAAATTGACAATAATAAACAAATGCAGCAGCAAGGGGAAAGCACTGTAGATATTTTCTCATGGCTTGCGGTCGGTATAAGCACGGCAATTCTTGTATTGGGACTTGTGTTTGCGTTCAGATTCAAAAGGCGAAAATAATTAAGAGGGCCGGAGCTAGTTTCTGCGGTATGCTATTCTCTTTACAGGTAAAAGCATAAAAATAAGTGCGTTAGGTCTTGAATTACCTTTTGCACTTATTATAAAACCTTTTTTACCGCAATTTATTTGCAAATTTTGCTTGACAAAAATGTGCTTAAATTA
>CAYLQF010000002.1:0-18066 GCA_964385735.1 uncultured Ruminococcus sp.
TTTTTTTCATTTATTTCACCTGAATTTCATTTGAAGTATTATCGCTGTGAATATTATCTACAACGGCGTTATACTTCGTTACGGCAAATCTTGCGTGTACCGTATAGCAGCATAAAAAGTACGGAAGCGTAAAAAACAGAGGCAATATCAAGACTCCGAGCAATATATATCCTATTAGACGGAGAAGCAAAAGAACATAGCCCGAAAGGGAATGCTTTGAAATTGTCCACGACATATGAAGAGCCTCGGCAGGGGTCATCTCATCATCACAGGCAAGTAAAAAAGGGGCGAGGTAAAGGCGCAATGAAAGCAGTGCGGTAGCTATTATACCGAGCGCCAGCATGGCGGTTGTAGGCACGCTGAGGTTGGTTGACCACAGCGGAGCGGGAATTCCGAGCAGATCGTAAATAAAGGAGGTCGAAGTAAGCTTAAGCACGGCATACGGAATAAATGAAAGCATGGCATAAAGCAAGGGGTGGAAAATAAGCCCTGCCGTAAGCCCCAAGGCTCTTTTATAGGCCTCGGGGGAGGAGAAAAAAACAAACATATCCTCGGCAGCTGCTTCGGCTTCAAAAACAATCGTTCTGAAATATCTTACAGCTCCTATGGCGAGTGGGAAATACAGAAAAACGAGCAAAGCTGCAAACAGGATATTTCCTGCCAAATCAGTAGTCGCAAGCGCAAAAAGCGAAGCGGAAAGGCGGAAAATTATAAGCGAGCTTATTAAAATAAGCGATACGCAATATGCCGAAAGCCTGTTTTTCGAAAGTACAGAGCTCGAGGTTTTCTTAACGGCAACAGGTGATATTTCCATAGCTGTTCTCCTTTTTATGCTGTTTATGTATAATAAATTGCTGTGCTGTAATTCGGTAAGCGGCTACAGCGCTTTAAGCTTTGCAAAGTTTGCCATAAGCTTTTTGGTTCCCACATTGTCAAAAGCAATTTCAAGCAGAGTGTCGTTGCCCATCCTGACCGCCTTTATAACAAGGCCCTCGCCGAAGGTAGGGTGCAAAACACGCTGACCTTGAACAAACGCACATTCCTTTTCGCTTTTTTGCGGCATTTTTTTAATGTGTGAGGAGGTAAAAGGCGCCCCCTTAACGGTCTGTCGTTCTGTTATGCCGCTGTACGAGGAAGCCCTGCCTTTGTATTTAACCTCGTAGTAGGAATTGTGTTTTTCGCCCGAAAAGCCCGTCGATTGTGCAAACGGACTTGTGTTATCGGAGGATATATTCAAATATTCACTCGGCATTTCCTCTATAAATCTTGAGGGCAAATTTCTCGCCGTCTGTCCGTAAAGCATACGAGTATAGCAGTTGGTTACGGTAAGAGTCGTTTTTGCTCTTGTTACCGCAACATACATAAGGCGCCGCTCCTCCTCTATCTCAGAGGGGTCTGAATATGTGCATTGCGCTCCGGGGAATATGCCCTCCTCTAAGCCTACAAGAAAAACATTTTCGAATTCAAGCCCCTTTGCGGAGTGAACCGTCATCATAACAACCTTATCGTCACTTGAATTTAAAGAATCGATATCGTTTATAAGGGCTACCTCTTCGAGAAAGCCCGATAATGAGGGCTCCTCGGCTTGCTGCTCATAATCCGTAACATTTGAAATAAGCTGTTCGATATTGGCTATTCTGTCTCTTGCCTCGTCGGTATCCTCCGCCTCAAGAGCGGCTCTGTAGCCCGATTCCGTTACAATTCGTCTTGCAAGCTCACTTACCCGAGGAGAGTCGGCTTCGGCAATAAGAGGCTCTAACATATCGAAAAAGCCCTTTAGCTTTGCCGAGGCCCTTGCTATGGCGGGATAGTCCTCGGCGTTTTTCAGCACATCGAAAAGCGAAAGTCCGAGTCCCTGTGCGATTTCTGCTGCCTTATTTACCGTTGTGTCGCCGATTCCTCTTTTTGGAGAATTTATAATGCGACGAAGGCGCAGGTCATCGTTTTTATTGCCGATAACACAGAAATACGAGGTTATATCCTTAATTTCCATACGGTCGTAAAATCTATGTCCGCCGACTACCGAATATGAAATTCCGCTTCTGGTAAAGACATTTTCTATCGGTGCGGACTGTGCGTTCATACGGTAAAGCACGGCATTATCCGAAAAGCTTCCGCCGTTTTGAACGGCTTTGAGGATTTTTTCGGCAACATAAGAGGCCTCGGCCTTTTCATCATAGGAGGTATGCAGGTCGATAAGCTCACCGTCACCTCTGTCTGTCCAGAGCTTTTTACCCTTTCTTCCCTTGTTGTGGGCTATAATACCGTTGGCGGTATTGAGAATGTTTCCTTTGGAACGGTAATTTTGCTCAAGCCTTATAACCTGCGCATCCTTAAAGGTGTCCTCGAAGCTGAGTATATTTTCTATGGTTGCGCCCCTGAAGCGATAAATGCTCTGGTCATCGTCTCCCACAACGCATAAATTACGGTGAGCCTCCGATAAAAGCCTTACCAGCTCATATTGAGCGTGGTTTGTGTCCTGATATTCGTCCACCATTATGTACTTAAATCTTCTTTGATAGTATTCAAGCACATCGGGGGCGGTATTAAACAGCTCAACGGTTTTTGATATCATATCGTCGAAATCCATAGCATCGTTAGCCTTAAGCTGCTTTTGATATTCTTTGTAAAGGCGGGCTGTGGTTTTAAGCCTTATGTCAAAGCCGGCCTGCGCCTCGTATTCCGAGGGCGGGCAAAGCTCGTCCTTTGCGTGCGATATTCTCGAAAGCACGCTCTTTATAGGGAACATTTTTTCATCTATATTAAGGTTTTTCATTATTCCCTTCATAAGGCGCTTTTGATCGTCGCTGTCGTAAATCGTAAAGTGTGAGCTATAGCCTATTCTGTCGGCGCTCCGCCTGAGAATTTTTCCGCATATTGAGTGAAAGGTTCCTGCCGCAACCTCGCTGCCTGCCTCTCCGAGCTTTTTGGAAATACGCTCCTTTAGCTCGTTTGCCGCCTTGTTTGTAAAGGTTATGGCAAGAATTTCATAGGGCTTAGGCGCATTAACGCAAAAGCAGGGAAAGCAAAGCTCGTTTGACCGACCCTCAAGGTAGTCCTCAGCGGCAGTCAGCTCCTTTTCACCGTAGGGGGGAACAAAATCGCTTTTATAAGCGTTTCCGTATTTAACAATATTTGCAATTCGGTTTACAAGAACGGTGGTTTTACCGCTGCCTGCGCCGGCAAGCACCAAAAGCGGACCGTTTACGGTTGTAACAGCCTCGAACTGTCTGTCGTTCATACCGCCGAAATCTTTTTTTATAAGTTCTTTTCTAAACTTTAAAAAATCCATTGTTTATCCTTTGCTTTTGGGGTTATAGGCGTATTTTGCGACCTGCCTTGACAGCTCTGCCACGCCCTCACAATGTGCCACCATAATAAGCGGCTTTGTAAGGTCAAGGCTGAATACACCCATTATAGATTTGGCATTTACAATATATTTACCGGACATAAGCTCTATATCGTAATCCTTTGATGCGGCAAGCTCCACAAATTGCTTTACCTCATCAAAGCTGTTGAGCATTATTGTTTTTTCAAGCATTTGGCATCCTCCGTTAAAGCATTAAAGAAGATATATTCCCGATTCAAGCAAAACAAATTCGTACTGCTGTATTTTTGCATACCCGTATACGGATTCTGTAAATTCCTTATAATCCTCAACTGTGTAGGAATTAAGGTCAACCCTCAGCAGCTTGTTTGAGCCGATGTTGCTGACAATTGCGGTTCTGCCGTCTATAAAAATGCTGTTAGGCTTATCAAAGGGGGAGCTTTTGCCGCCTATTCGCAGCTCCTCTCTCATAGTTGAGAGGTTAAACCTCAAAAGAACACCCGCCTTTAAATAGCTTGCCCAAAGGCAGTTTTTATATATCGCTATATCTGAAGGCATTTCTCCGTGATATTTGAAATCTCCGCTCCATACCGGCAGACCGTCACCGTCAACAAGATAGGAATTGCCGTTATCGCTCGATAAAAATACTCTGCCGGACGGCAGCACAAGGGACCTTGCAAGGACATAGTTACTGCAAAGCTCAAGCGAGGCCTTATAATTAGGCCCGAATTTCGATATAAAATAGATGTTTTTGGCAACATCACTTAAAATTCCCGTATCAAGAGAAAGCATCTTAAGGCAAACGAGGGCGTTTTTATCGTCTCCTCCTCTGCGGTAAGGAAAAACAAGCCCGTTTTTTTGCGGTATCATTTCATATACCTTGCCTTTAAAAACCAACTTCACTTTTGTTTCACCCCAATATTATCTGTAATTATATTTTTTTAAGAGCGCCGCTGTCAAGCATACTTTGAACTGCAAGCATAACACCCGTTTTTCCGCTTTCGAAATTCAAGCCGCCCTGCATCCATGCCGCATAGGGAGGTCTTGTGGGCCCGTCTGCCGAAAGCTCTATGGAAGCACCGTTTGTAAAGGCGCCTGCCGCCATAACAACCTTATCGGTATATCCCGGCATATCCCACGGCTCCGGTGATACAAAGGAGTCTATCGGAGCGCCCGACTGCATTCCCTTACAGAAGGCTACAAGTGCCCTTTCGCTGCCTAAGGTTATGCACTGAATTATGTCGCCCCTTATTTCTCGGTATGACGGTGTAACCGCATATCCCGCTTTTTCAAGTAGGGCTGAAGCGTAAATCGCTGTTTTAAGCGCTTCGCCTACGGTGTGCGGTGCGGCAAACAGACCCATATAAAGCTCTCGGTTATGACCGAGGCTTGCGCCCACCTCACGACCGACTCCCGCACAGGTCATTCTGTGAGAGCACATTTCTATATATTTCCTTCGTCCTGCTATATATCCGCCGCTCGGCGCAATACCGCCGCCCGGGTTTTTGATAAGTGAGCCTGCGACAAGGTCTGCTCCTACCTCACAGGGCTCCTTTTTTTCGACAAATTCTCCGTAGCAGTTATCAACCATTATAACCGTTTCGGGAGAAATTTCTTTAACCGCCTTGCACAGCTCTTCTATTTTATCGACGGTAAGGCTTGGGCGCAGGCTGTAGCCTCTTGATCGCTGAATATACGCCATTTTATATTTATTCCACGAAAGCTCAGAGCGAATGGCGTTTATATCGGGCGTACCGTCCTCCTTAAGCTCCACCTGATTATATGTAACACCGAAATCGGCAAGAGAACCGTCGGTTTTTTCATCAATACCGAAAACACCGGTTATGGTATCGTAGGGTCTGCCTGTAAGACAGAGCACCTTATCGTTAGGTCTGAGTATTCCGAAAAGCGCAACGCTCAAGGTATGAGTTCCCGAAGCAAAGCTGTGCCGAATAAGGGCATCCTCCGCTCCCATACAGTCCGCAAGGACCTTATCGAGAGTGTCTCTGCCGTCGTCACCGTAGCCATAGCCCGTGGATACTCCGAGATGCCGTTCGCTTACATTGTTTTTTATGAAAGCGCTTAAAACCTTTTGCTGGTTATAAAGGGTTGTTTCTTCAATTCGCTCAAATATCGGGCGAATAAGCTCGGTAACGCTTTCGTCTGCCCTTAAAAGAGCCTCGCTGAAATTAAAAAATGCCATTTTCATTCCTCACATAATATCCGGCGTTGTATATATATTCAAAGCCGTTTTTAATATAAAAATCACTTAATTCTTCCCTTGCGCAGGCAAGCACGGTTTTTCCCTCGTTTTGAGACACCGCTCCGCACAGAGCCTCGCTTCCTCCGCCCTTTTTTCTGCTCGCAATTCCCTGAATAACGGCGCTGCTTTTAAAGCTCAGAGAAATTGCGGCATAGCAGTTCCTTTTTGCATAAGCCTTAAGCTGACCTGCGTTTTTTCTGCGACAAAAATCGACCATAAATGCCTCCGGCTTCGGCATATTAAGACCGCGTGCGCTTAAAAGCTCGTATATTTCATCACTTTTAAGCTCGTCGGGGCTTGTCCTTAGCGGAATATTTCCGAAGCGTCTGAAAGCCTTTACCGGCAAGGCTTTTTTAAGACCTAAGCCGCAAAGGGTTTTTTCGTCTGAAAAAACGCTGTGCGGATTTATAAATTCAACGAACCGAGACAGCTCGGGAATATCTGCACCCTTGCCGTATACCGTCATATCACCGTCTATCATAGAAATGAGCGTTTCGCTTTGCTCCTGCCTCCAAAAGAGGGCGATATCGGGATAAATTTCAAACAGACAATTTATCCGCAGAAGCTCGACGCTTTGTTCGTCGGCTGTTTCCGGCAGAGAGCTTATAAGCCTTATCATGGTGCTTCGCCGCTTGCTATGACCTTCAGCATATATTCTGCAAGAAGTCTTGCGCTTTTTATGTCCTTAGCATCGCAAACGCTTGAGGCACTGTGAATATATCTGCAGGGCACGGACAGCGCAAGCGTTCTTACTCCGCTTTTTGAAAGGTGAACCGAGCCTGCATTGTTGCCGCCCGTAACACCGCATTTTTTCTGCACGGCTATACCGCTTTTAAGGCTCAGGTTAAAATACTCTCGGTCGTAAACGCAGCCGCCGTCCATAAACGAAACGGCAACACCCCCGCCGAGCCTGCAAACCGTTTTTTCCTCCGCAACACCCGCTATATCTGCGGCGGTTGTACCCTCAAGGATAATGGCGGCATCCGGCTCTGTCGTAAATGCGGCTGTTGTGGCTCCTCTGAGCCCTACCTCCTCCTGAACCGAAAAGGAGGCGTAAAAATCGTATTCTGCTTCACATTTCAAAATATCGCAGAGTATAGCACATCCGACCCTATCGTCAAGAGCCTTTGAAATTATTTTATCGCCTACAGTCGAAAAGGGCCCCTTAATAACCGCTCTGTCTCCCTCTGAGACCAGCGTTAAGGCCTCGCTGCGGTCCTTTGCGCCTATATCGATATAGAGCGAGGAGATTTTAGGCAGCTTAGTGCCCTCCTCCTTCGATTGCAGATGAATCGGCTTCATACCGATAACTCCCGATATACTGCCGTTTATAACCACCTGTCTTGAAAGCAGAACGGCAGTATCTATTCCGCCGACGGCTGCAAATTTAAGATAGCCGTCCGCCGTGACGGAGGTTATAATAAGACCCACCTCGTCGGTATGTGCATCAAGGAGAACTCTTTTCGCAGCTCGTTTTTTACCCTTTTTAAAGGCTATTATATTACCGAGAGGGTCAATGCTGTAATCGCAGAAGCCCTTTATTTCGTCGATTATTATTTTTCTGATATTTTCCTCGTCTCCCGAGGTGCCGTATTCGTTGCAGAGACGCTCTAAAAGCTCAGTCATTTAAAGCACCTCCGCTTAAAATGTATTTTTCCGTTATATCGCAAACGCTTACAATATCCTTAACATCGACTGTTTCCGCAGCAGTATGCATATTTTTAAGGGGAATTGAGATAAGAGCGGTTCTTATCCCGCCCTTTGTAAGCGAGATAACATCGGCATCGGTTGAGGTTCTTGTGCCCATAACCTCGGTTTGATAGGGGATTTTATTTTCCTTGGCGGTTTTGATAAGCCTTTGTGAAAGCCTGCTGTCAAGCACAGGAGAAATTCCTATCATTGCGCCGCCTCCCATAATGCCACCCTCTGCTTCGCTTACATCGGGGCAGACGCAAAAGCTTACATCTATGGCTATGGCCTCATCCGGCGATATTTCATAGGCTGCGGTTCGGGCTCCTCTGAGTCCGAGCTCCTCGGCATCAACTGCGGCAAAGGCAACATTAACCGGAAGCCTTTTGCCCGAAAGCCGCCTTGCAAGCTCGGTAAGGCAGACTATTCCGGCACGGTCGTCAAGTGACTTTCCGGTTATTCTGTCATTTAAAAGCTCTGCCGGCGAAGTGTCAAGGGTTATAATATCACCCTCGGATATAAGCTCTCTTGCTTTTTTGCCGAGAGCGGTATCTATCTTAATTTTCGATATATCGTCGTACTCCGCTTCTCCCGAGGAAAGATGGGGAGGTGTGCTGCAAAAAACACCCTTAACCCTCTGCCGTCCGTGTATTATAACACGGGAGGCGGGAAGGGTTCTTATGTCTATACCCCCGCATTTTGCTGCCGTTACAAAGCCGTTTTCATCAACAGCCGTAACCGTTAAGCATACCTCGTCTATATGAGCATCAAGCAAAATCGTATAATCCCGTTCTCCCTTTAAAAATGCGGTAACGGTTGAGTTTTTATCGCTTTTTTTAACCTCGGCAAAGCGGCTTAGCATTTCGGCGGCCTTGTCCGCCGCCTCACGAACGGGACCTGCGCATACCGCAGTGCTTAACGCTTTAAGCTCTTCTTTTATTTCCTTCAAAGCGAGTTCACAGCCTTCTTAAAATAGTTTCCTCTCTGCGCAAAGTTCGGAAAAGCATCGAAGCTGGCGCAGGCAGGGCTTAAAGCCACAATATCGCCGCTGGAAGCGTCCCTGCGGGCACATTTCACAGCTTCCTCAATATCCCTTACCCTTATTATCTCCGGACATCCCGTATATCCCTCAAAGCCCTTAAGACAGGCTTCTATTTTATCTGCCGTTGCTCCGCAAAGATAGAGCTTTTTCACCTTTTCTATGAGATAGGGCATAAGCGGCTCGAAGGGAATATGCTTATCGTAGCCGCCCGCAATAAGCAAAATTTTGCGGTCAAACGCCTTAAGAGCAGCTATGGTTCTTGTGGGGCTTGAGGCTATGGAATCGTTATAATATTTAACACCGTCAAGCTCTCTTACAAATTCTATTCTGTGTTCAACACCCGAAAATTCGCAGGCAACTTTTTTAATGCTGTCAACCCCGACATAGCCCCATACGGCGGTTATCGCAGCGAGGTAATTTGCAACATTATGGTCGCCTATAACGGTAATTTCCTTACGGTCAAGCACGGGAACATCTATTCCTCTGTAGGACATATGAAGTATTCCCTTGTGGTCAAGCCATGCACCGTTATGCAGTCTTCTTTCCATACTGAAGCCGAGCGACTGCCCTCTTACATACTTTCTGAAGCCTTCGGTTATATCGTTGTCACGGTTTAAAACGGTTCTTGAAAAGGCGTTTTGATGAAGAAGAATGTTTTTCTTTGCTTCAACATATTCGTCCATATCCTTATGGATATCGAGATGATTTGGGGCAACATTCGTAACAACCGCAACATCGGGACTTTTTCTCATTGAGATAAGCTGAAACGATGAAAGCTCAACAACAACATAATCGTCCTTTGTTATGCTTTCGATTTCCGGCAGCAGCGGATTTCCTATATTACCGCCTACAAAAACTTTTTTCCCCTCAGCCTCAAGCATTTTGGCAATTAGGGTGGTGGTTGTCGTTTTACCGTCAGAGCCGGTAACTGCGAAAACGGTTGCGGGACAAAGGTCAAAAAAGACCTCCATTTCGCTTGTTACGGCAATTCCTCTCTTTCTTGCTTTTTCAAGCTCGGGCAGGTTAAAATTCATCCCCGGAGTACGGAAAATAATGTCAACCTCCAAATTATCAAGGTAATGCTCACCGAGCTGAAGCTCTGCTCCCGCATTTTCAAGCCTGTCTGCAAGCTCACCTATCTGCTCTCTTGTTCTGCGGTCGCAGGCTATTACCCTTGCACCCTTTGAAAGAAAGCTTAAAATGAGCGGAGTATTGCTAACGCCTATTCCGCACATCGCTATTTTTTTGCCGGAAAGTTTATCGAAAAACTGCTTACAATCCATAATAACGCCTCCGTCAGTCAAGTTCACTCTTAAAGTCTATTTCCTTGTATTCAATATATTCCTCAAGGCACATATTCAGCCTGTTCATTTCCTTAGCGGTATTTATGCCGACAAAGCGCCAATGCCACGATTCGTATATTATACCGGTTATCTCCTGCTTATCACTCGGATATCTTAAAATAAAGCCGTAGCTTTCGGCGTTTTCTTTCATCCATGCAAACATTTTTGTTTGCTCAAAGCTCTCGTTTGCCATATTGAAATCGGCGCAGAGTCCGGTATTATGCTCGCTTCTTCCCGGTCGTGTTACAACCGTTGCCGCCTTATCCTCGGCCTCCTGACCGCTGAAGCCCTGCTGCTGCATTTTTTTAACCTGATTTTCAAAAAGCACCCTCTGGGTAGACGAGGAACGGAACGGAGACCATACTCTCAGATCTACGCCCTGCGATTGAGCCGCAGCGACCATTGCGGTTATATAGGGATATATATCCTCATGAACATCGGTAACATAATCGTTGTTGCGGTATTTTTTATCAACTGTTTTAAGCTTAGCCTTTACCGTATCGTCGTAATTATCCGGTAGGGGATTATCGTTATTTACGAGCAGCACCCTGCGAAAATTGGCATCAAGCTCGACCCCGCCCACATTTACGAGCTCTGTTTTATCGGGATTATAAGTATCCTTTATCTCCGGCTCACTGCTTACGGTCTTTATGCTGCTGCTTTGTGTAGGCTCGGAGGGATTTTCGTCTTTTTTAAGGACAGCGCTTATAGCAAGGGCAATTGCCGCAATTATAAGCGCCAGCACGGCTGCCGTCAGAGCTAAAAAAATTCTTCTGCGGCGGATAGCCGCTCTTCTTTTTGAATAAGCCATAAAAATCTCCTATTCGTCAAGCTTTAATACTGCCATAAATGCATCCTTCGGCACCTCTACCGAGCCGAGCTTACGCATTTTTTTCTTTCCCTCTTTCTGTTTTTCAAGAAGCTTTTTCTTTCGTGTTATATCACCGCCGTAGCACTTGGCAAGAACATCCTTTCTGAGCGCCTTAACGGTTTCTCTCGCTATTATTTTACCTCCCACGGCAACCTGAATCGGAACCTCAAAGAGCTGGCGGGGGATATAATCCTTAAGCTTTTCGGCTATTCGCCTTGCTCTCGGGTAGGCGTTTGATGAATGAACGATGAACGAAAGGGCATCCACAGTATCGCCGGCAAGCATAACATCCAGCTTTGTAAGGCTTGACTTTTTATAGCCGGCAGGCTCGTAATCATAGCTTGCATAGCCCTTGGTTCTTGATTTTAAGGCATCGAAAAAGTCGTAAACTATCTCACCGGTAGGCATTATATAATGGATATCTACCCTATCACCCAAATATTTCATATCGATATATTCGCCTCTGCGCTCCTCGCAAAGCTGCATTATCGCTCCCACATAGTCGCTGGGAGAGTATATATGAACGCCTGCTATAGGCTCAAGCGCTTCGCTTACGGTTGATGGATCCGGATAATTTGTGGGGTTATCCACCTTTATTTCAGTGCCGTCGGTAAGCAGAAATTTGTATTCAACGCTCGGGGCGGTGGTGATTATATCGAGATTATATTCCCGCTCAAGCCGCTCTTCGATTATTTCCATATGAAGCAGTCCCAAAAAGCCGCAACGGAAGCCGAAGCCGAGTGCGGTTGAGGTCTCGGGGTCGAAGACAAGGGAGGCATCATTAAGACTGAGCTTTTCGAGTGCTTCTCTTAGATCGGGATATTTTGCGCCGTCTGCCGGATATATGCCGCAGAAAACCACCGGCTTTACGCTGCGATAGCCCGAAAGAGGCTCTGTAGCCCCGTTTTCCGCTGTCGTAACCGTATCACCGACTCTTGCATCGCAAACGGTTTTTATCGAGGCGGCGAGATAGCCTACCTCTCCTGCCTCAAGACAGTCGCAGGCGGTAAGCGCCGTAGCACTCTTTCTGCCGACCTCAACAACCTCGTATTCCGCACCGGTTGCCATCATCTTGATTTTATCTCCGGCCTTTAATTTGCCGCTTACAACTCTGAAATATACTATAACGCCCTTATAGGCATCGTAATAGGAATCGAAAATAAGAGCCTTCAGGGGAGCGCTTCTGTCACCCCGAGGAGCGGGAACGCCGTTTACAATAAGCTCCAGCACCTGCTCGGTATTAAGACCTGTTTTTGCGGAAATAAGAGGAGCATCGTCTGCGGGAATGCCTATAACATCCTCTATCTCCTGCTTTATACGGTCGGGCTCGGCAGAGGGAAGATCGATTTTGTTTATAACTGGGAGTATTTCAAGGCCGTGGTCCACCGCAAGATATGTGTTTGCAAGTGTTTGCGCCTCTATACCCTGAGAGGCATCCACAACAAGAATAGCTCCCTCGCAGGCTGCAAGTGAACGGGAAACCTCATAGTTAAAGTCAACATGCCCCGGAGTGTCTATAAGATTAAGCTCGTAACGCTCACCGTTTTTTGCGGTGTAATAAAGGGTTACGGCGTGGGCCTTTATGGTTATTCCCCTTTCACGCTCAAGCTCCATGCTGTCAAGTATTTGGGCCTCCATATCTCTTTCCGAGACCGATTCGGTAAGCTCAAGCAGCCTGTCCGCAAGAGTAGACTTGCCATGGTCTATATGTGCGACTATGCAGAAATTTCTGATATTTTCAAGTGGAAATGACAAAAAACATTTCTCCTTTTACTTTCTATATATTTAATTTATTTTATCACAACAGACACGATATTACAAGATGTAATACTTCAAAAATTTATATACAAAAACTTGATAAAATAAACAATATATAGTATAATAAATTGATTATAAATTTAGGAGAGCTTAAAATTGCTTTTTTCGGATAAAAACAGTGCTTACCCGCCCGAGCAGGCGGCATATGCACAAAAGGTAAGGGAAATTCTCGCAAAAACCGTTTCCCATTCTCCGAGGGCCTGCGTTATAACCTTCGGATGTCAGCAAAATGTAAGCGATTCCCAAAGAATACAGGGAATGCTGTCGGCTATGGGATATGAGCTTACGCAGAGCCCCGAGAATGCCGATTTTGTTATTTTCAACACCTGTGCGGTAAGAGAACACGCCGAGGACAGGGTTTACGGAAATGTCGGCGCTGTAAAAAAATTCAAGAAGCAAAATCCCGATATGCTTCTTTGCGTATGCGGCTGTATGGCTCAGCAGGAATCGGTTGCGGAAAAATTCAAAGCAAGCTATCCTTATGTTGATATTCTTTTCGGAACGCAGGTAAAGCATCGCCTGCCCGAGCTTGTTTATAAAAGACTTACAACCGGCAGAAGGATATTCGAAAGAGAGCTTTCGAACTCGGATATAGTTGAGGATATCCCCGTAAGGAGAGACGGTGATATTAAGGGCTTTCTCCCGATTATGCGGGGCTGCGATAATTTTTGTACATACTGCATAGTACCGTATGTAAGGGGCAGGGAGCGCTCAAGAACTCCCGAGGCGGTTATAAAAGAAGCACAGACTATGATAAACAGCGGCTTTAAAGAAATTATGCTGCTCGGTCAGAATGTGAATTCCTACGGTAAGGGACTTGACGAGGAGGTTGATTTTGCCGACCTGTTGCACCGTGTGAATGAGCTCGAGGGCGATTTTCGCATAAGATTTATGACCTCCCATCCGAAGGACTGTACCGAAAAGCTGCTCAGGGCGGTAAGCGAATGCAAGAAGGTTGAAAAGCATATACATCTGCCCTTTCAGTCGGGCAGCAACCGAATACTCAAGGCGATGAACCGAAGATATACAAAGGAAAGCTATCTTGAGCTTATATCAACGGCAAGAGAGTATATGCCTGAGGTTGATTTCACAAGTGATATAATAGTCGGCTTCCCAGGGGAAACCTATGAGGACTTTAAGGAAACTCTTGACCTTGTGGAAAGGGTGCGGTTTGCATCGCTGTTTACATTTATTTATTCTCCGAGGCAGGGCACGCCTGCCGCCGCTATGCCCGACCCCATCTCAAGGGAGGAAAAGGGCAGATGGTTTTCCGAGCTTCTTTCCTTGCAGGACGGAATTTCGAAAAGCTATTGCAAGGAAAAAATCGGCGGTACGGTGAGGGTTTTGTTTGATGAGGTCTCTCAAAAGCAGGGCTTCATAACAGGAAAAGCCGAGGGCTCGCTGAATGTTCTCGTACAAGCGGACAGGTCGCTTGTAGGGCACTTTGCCGAGGTTAAAATAACCGGCTGTGACAATAACGCACTTTCGGGTGTGCTTATATAAAAACAAAATATTAAAGGCCATAGGCTGAAAGGAATTTTAAAATGACAGTTATCGAAGCAACAAGAAATTTAGCAAAGGAAATTCAAAAGGATGAGCGCTATATAGCATTTGCAAAGGCAAAGCTTGCTCTTGATGCCGACACCGAGCTGCAGGGCAAAATCAGTGAATTCAATATAGTAAGAATGAATCTTGACCGTGCTATGGGTGAGGAAAAGCAGGATGAGGCAAGGGTTAAGGAATATAACGAAAATCTCCGTAAGATATATACAGAGGTAATGTCAAGCGCCTCTATGGCTCAGTTTAACAGTGCAAAGGCAGAGCTTGATACTCTTTTGAATGATGTAAACAGCATAATAATGCAGTGTGTTGACGGTGCCGACCCCGATACCTGTGAGCCCGAAGCTCATAGCTGCTCCGGTAGCTGCGACAGCTGCGGCGGCTGTCACTGATAAGCAAAATAAAGATTGTTGACAAGGCGGTGTAAAAATGGCGGAGCTCTCTCCTATGATGAATCAATATATGAAAATTAAGGACGAATATGAGGACAGTATTTTGTTTTTTCGTCTCGGCGATTTTTACGAAATGTTTTTTGACGATGCAAAAACCGCCTCAAGGGAGCTTGACCTTACCCTTACGGGAAAGGACTGCGGGCTGAGCGAGCGGGCTCCGATGTGCGGTGTGCCTTACCATAGCTGTGAGGCATATATAGCGAGGCTTGTTGAGCGGGGCTATAAGGTTGCCGTTTGCGAGCAGACCGAGGACCCGAAAAGCACAAAAAAGCTTGTAAGCCGTGATGTTGTGCGTATCATAACCCCGGGAACGGTTATCGAAAGCGATATGCTCGACGAAGCCAAAAACAATTATCTTTCGGCGGTTTGCTGTAAAAACGGAGACTGTGCGGTATGCTTTGCGGATGTTTCAACGGGAGAATCATATCTTACCGCTATTTCTCGGGAGGATACCGAAAAGCACATAATAAGCGAGCTTATGCGATTTTCGCCGAGCGAGCTTATTATAACCGAAAAGGAAAAAAATCTGCCTGCTTTGTCCGAGTTTTTAAAAACGGGCTTTCAAGGCTCGGTTACGGTGCGCCCCGATAAGTGCTTTGAGGATAAATTTACAGAAAATTTGGTGTGCAAGGCGTTCGGAGTCTCAAGCACAGAGGAGCTGGGAATACCTCAGGGCTCGGCAATGCAGCTTGCCTTAGGCGCCGCAGTCGATTATACCTTCGAAAACTCAAAGCAGGACAAGGTATGCTTTAAAAGAGTTGATATTTATAACGAATCGCAGTATATGCGCTTTGATATAACAGCGGCGAAAAATCTTGAAATTTGCGAGACTATGCGCTCAAAATCAAAAAAGGGATCTCTTTTATGGGTGCTTGACCAAACCGGCACCGCTATGGGGAAGCGCCTTATCAGAAGCTGGCTGTTAAAGCCGCTTATGTCCATTCCCGAAATAACTCTCAGGCAAAACGCAGTTGAGGAGTTGTGTCAAAATACGGTTATGCGCTGCGAGGCCGTGGAATATATGAACGGCATAAGGGATATCGAAAGAATAATTACCCGAGCGGCTTACGGAACCGCCTCTCCGAAGGATTTGTTAAATCTCGGTGCAACAGCCGAAAGGTTTCCGCCCTTGAAGTCCCTGCTTGAAGGTGCATCGTCTCAGATGCTCAGGTCAATCTGCTCCGATATAGACCCTCTTACCGATATAGCAGAGCTTATCAAAAACGCTATCGACGAAAACGCTCCGATAACGGTAAGAGACGGTAAGGTTATACGCAAGGGCTACAGCGCCGAGGTGGACGAGCTTAAGAAATATCTCAGCTCCGGCACCGATATGCTTGCAGATATAGAAAACAGAGAACGGGAAAGAACGGGGATAAGAAACCTAAAGGTTAAATACAATAAGGTTTTCGGCTATTATATCGAGGTCACCAATTCCTTTAAGGAGCGTGTTCCCGAGGATTATATAAGAAAACAAACCCTTGTTAACGCAGAGCGGTATATAACCGAGGAGCTGAAGGAGCTTGAGGACAAGGTTTTAAACGCAAAGGAAAGAATAATAAGACTTGAAAACGAAATTTACGGCGAGGTTAGGGCAACGGTTGCCGATGCTGCCGCAAGATTCCGCCGTACAGCGGGTGCTATAGCAAGGCTTGATGTTGTTTGCTCCTTTGCTCAAGTCGCTGTTGATAATAATTACACACGGCCGCTTGTTAATAACAGCGGGGCCATAAAAATAACCGAAGGCAGACATCCGGTTGTTGAACAGATAGTTAAAACTCCGTTTGTTTCAAACGATACATATCTTGACCTTTCGGATAATCGCTGTGCCATAATAACAGGTCCGAATATGGCGGGAAAGTCAACCTATATGCGGCAGACCGCACTTATAACCCTTATGGCGCAGATAGGCTCATTCGTTCCGGCAAGGTCCGCCGAAATAGGCGTTTGCGATGCGATTTACACAAGGGTCGGCGCTTCGGACGACCTTTCGCTTGGGCAGTCAACCTTTATGGTGGAAATGAGCGAGGTTGCGGATATTTTGAAGAATGCAACCAAAAACAGCCTTCTTATACTTGACGAAATCGGCAGAGGCACCTCTACTTATGACGGTATGGCTATAGCAAGAGCGGTTCTTGAATTTGTGGCAGACCGTAAAAAGCTCGGTGCAAAGGCACTTTTTGCAACCCATTATCATGAGCTTACCGAAATGGAAAACGAGCTTAACGGAGTTAAGAATTATAATATTGCCGCCAAAAAGCGAGGAGACGATATTATTTTTCTCAGAAGAATAGTAAGAGGCGGAGCAGATGACAGCTACGGCATAGAGGTTGCTTCCTTAAGCGGTATACCGAAAGCCGTCATAGAAAGGGCAAAGCAAATACTTAAGAAAACCGTAAATGAGGGAACCGTTACCTACAAAACGGTTAAAAGCGAGTCCTCTCAGCTTTCGTTTGATATGCAGCAGGCGCTTGATATATCAAACGAGCTTAAGGCTCTTGATGTGAATACTCTTACACCCATTGAGGCGATGAGTGTTTTGTTTGAGCTTTCAAGTAAGGCAAAAAATATATAAAGCTTTAATAAAATCGGCAAGGGGGCGGAAAAATGCCGCAAATAAGACTGCTTCCGAAGGATATTTCGGAGCTTATAGCCGCCGGTGAGGTTGTTGAAAGACCCGCCTCGGTTGTAAAAGAACTGATTGAAAATTCCATAGATGCGCTCGCAAAGCATATAACGGTTGAAATATCAAGGGGCGGCGTCTCTCTTATAAGAATAACAGACGACGGCTGCGGAATTTCCTCCTCTGAGGTGCCTCTTGCATTTAAAAGACACGCAACAAGCAAAATACGCTCTGCTGAGGATTTAAATTCCATTTCAACCCTCGGCTTTAGAGGCGAAGCTCTTGCGGCAACCTGCTGTGTCTCCCGAACGGAGCTTTTTACGAAGGCCTCGCAGGAGGAGCTGGGAACACATTATGTTATCGAGGGCGGCGAGGAAAAGGTTTATGAGGAATCGGGATGTCCCTGCGGTACAACGATAATAATACGGGATTTGTTTTACAACACCCCCGCAAGAATGAAATTTTTAAAGAAGGACTCAACCGAGGCAACGGCGGTTTCCGCTGTTGTGGAAAGGGAGGCTCTTGCTCATCCTGAAATTTCTTTTAAGCTGATAAGGGAGGGCAGGGTTACCCTCTCAACCTCGGGAGACGGAAGCCTTTACAGCGCTATATACAGCGTTTTGGGCCGTGATTTTGCGGAAGCCTTGATAGGCTTCGATACCACTCTTCAGGGTGTCAGAGTCTCGGGCTATGCTTCAAAGCCGATTTTCTGCCGTCCCTCAAGGGCAGGGCAGTATACTTTTTTAAACGGTAGATTTATTCGAAGCTCAACGGTTTGCGCAGCAGTTGAGCAGGCATATAAAAACAGCTCCATGATAGGGAAATTTCCGGCTTTTGCCATAAGCCTTGAAATACCCGTAGGCTCGGTTGATGTAAATGTTCATCCTGCCAAAACAGAGGTTCGCTTTTCGGATGAAAAGCTTATTTTCAATTCGGTTTACTATGCAGTCAAGAGCGCTCTTGAGGCACTTGATACCAGACCGGAGCTTTTAAATCGAAAATCTGTTGATATAGGGGTTGCTGTTGCGGATAAGTATGCTCAGCAGCCTATTACGGTAAAAGAACCGCTTTCGCAGG
>CAYLQF010000002.1:18166-24910 GCA_964385735.1 uncultured Ruminococcus sp.
AAGCACGCAGCGCATGAGCGTATTATATTCAACCGTCTCAAGGAAGCTGAAAACACCGAAAGCCAAAGCCTTTTATCTCCCGAGGTAATAAGACTTTCGGGAGACGAGCTTGATGCCGTGCTTTCAAATTTGCCCCTTCTTACAAGGGCAGGCTTCGAGGTTGAGGATTTCGGAAACGGCTCGGTTATAGTTAGAAGCGTTCCCGCCTTGCTTTCCAAGCTTTCGGTAGAAGATGCGATAGCCGAGGCGGCGAAAAGCCTTTCCGAAACCGGCTCGGTTACAATAGAAAAGCTTGAAGGTCTTTACCATACCGTTGCCTGCAAAGCAGCTATGAAGGCGGGCTATGTAACTCCGAGAGAGGAGCAGCTCAGCCTTGCAAAGCAGGTTTTATCGGATAATTCGGTTATGTACTGTCCGCATGGCAGACCTGTGGCCTTTGAAATAAAGAAAAAAGAGCTTGAAAAGCAGTTTGGAAGAATACAATGAGCGATAAAAGCAAGCTTCTTTGCGTGGTAGGTCCCACCGCAAGCGGTAAAACCGCTCTTTCGGTAAGACTTGCCGAAAGATTTTCTGGAGAAATAGTAAGCGCAGATTCAATGCAGATATATAAGGATATTTCCATAGCCTCCGCAGCTCCGAGCGAATCCGAAAGGAAAGCGGTGCGGCACCATCTTGTCGAAATTTTGAATGCGGATGAGGGCTTTACGGTTGCGGATTTCACCGCACTTGCGAGGTCTGCAATTAAGGATATATTGAGCAGGGGGAAGCTGCCGATAATAACCGGCGGCACCGGACTTTATATAAATGCACTTGTGGATAATATAAGATTTTTAGGCTACGGAGCCGATTGCAGGCTCAGGGAAAGGCTTGAAGGCGAGTTTGATTCCTTAGGCGCCGCTGCCATGCTTCAGAGGCTTTATGAGCTTGATGAGGACTCTGCCCGTCTGCTTAATATAAACGACCGCCGAAGAATAATACGGGCGCTTGAGCTTGCCGAAAGCGGAATGACGAAATCAAGGCAAAACGAGCTCTCAAAAGCGGAGGAGTCGCCCTATGCTCCGCTTATGATAGGCATTACCTACAGTGATCGCAAGCTTCTTTACGAGCGCATAAACCGCCGAATAGATACAATGCTTGAAAACGGACTTTTACAGGAGGCTCGCAGAGCATATGAAAATGTGTCCGGAGGGGCGGCTCAGGCGATAGGGCATAAGGAGTTTTTTCCTTACTTTGAGGGGGAAATGACCATCGATGAAGCAGCTGAAAATCTGAAAAGGGCTACAAGACGATATGCAAAGCGGCAGCTCACATGGTTTCGCAGAGATGCCCGAATTCATTGGATATATGCCGATTTAACGCCGGAGGTATACGGCGAAGCGGTAAATATTATAGAAAAGGAGAAATTTTTGTGAGAGAACACAGAGCGGTAAAAATTTTAATAGGCATTTTTGCCGCAGTGTTTATTTTTCATCAAATATATTCCGCTCTTTACAAGCCGATAACAACCCAAAGTGCGGATTTTTATACTGCTGTTGACGGGCTGAGTATAACGGGTACGGTAATCAGGCAGGAATACATAATAACCGGAAACATCTCCGACACATTGCATTTTGCCGTATCAAACGGCAGCAGAGTTGCGAAGGGTGGAACGGTGGCTCAGATTTATGACAGCACTGCCTCTTCGATGACCGTTTTGAAAATAGAAGAAATAAAGCAGAAAATAGCGGATATTAACGAATTAGAAAGCTATAACGATGTTCAGGCTGCCGATATCGATCTTGCAAGCGCAAAAATAAATTCCGCTCTTTCGGCTATGATTTCCGATACAGCCGCAGGAGATTATTCCCTTGCCGCTTCGGACAGCACGGCGCTTTTATCTGCGCTCAACAGGAAAAGAGTTATAACAGGAGAGCAGACCGATTTTTCGGCTCAGCTTTCGGCACTTAACTCTGAGCTTGCCTCTCTTTCGGCAACGCTTCCCGCACCTAAAGGTGTTATAACCGCTGAAACCTCCGGCTACTTTGTATCTCTTACGGACGGCTATGAGAATGTACTTACAGGTACTGAGCTTGAAAAAATAACTCCCGAATATCTTGCCTCGGTTAAGCCTGAGGCAACCGATAAAAATTCCGTGGGGAAAATAGTTTCCGACTATGAATGGTACATTGCGGCAAGAGTGCCCCTTAACGATTCGCTTAAGTACAAAGAGGGTGACTCTCTTACTATTAAAACCTCTGTAAAATCAAGTCCCACCCTGCCGGTAACGGTAAAAAAAATAAATTTATCCTCAAAGGGCGACAGTGCGGTTATCATATTCGCCTGTCAGCAGATGAACAGCGATCTTGCCGGTATGAGAACGGGAGCTATGACGGTTGTTAACAAGGAGTATTCCGGTCTTAAGGTGCCGAAAAAATCGCTTAGGGTTGTTGACGGGGAAACAGGCGTTTACATCGTTTCGGGAATAACGGTGAAATTTGTGCCGGTGAATGTTATATACAGTATCTCGGATTATGTTATATGCGAGCAAAAGCAAACAAACGACGAAACGGTTTTAAGATTATACGACGAGGTCGTTGTGAAAGGAAGAAAGCTTTATGACGGAAAAATTATCGGATAACCTCTTTGATGAAAGCTACAGAATAATCAAGCAAAGAATAAAAGCCGCCGCCGAAGCCTCCGGCAGAAGCGAAAACGATATAATATTGCTTGCTGCAACCAAAACTGTGAGTACAGACCGTATAAATTATGCCGTCGAAAGCGGAATATCCTATATCGGGGAAAACAGGGTGCAGGAATTTATTTCCAAAAAGGACGGAATTATATCCTGTCATCGCCATTTTATAGGTCATTTGCAGACAAATAAGGTTAAGGATATACTCCCCTTTGTCGAGCTTATTCATTCGGTTGATTCGCTTCGTCTTGCACAGGAAATTTCAAAGCAGGCATTACGGCTGAACAAAACCGCAGACATTCTGCTTGAAATAAATGTAGGCAACGAGGAAAGCAAGTCGGGCTTTAAGGCAAGTGAAGCCGAAGCTGCGGTAAGGCAAATCGCAAAATTGCCGTCGGTAAAAATAAAAGGACTTATGGCAATACCGCCGGCTTGCGAAAATCCCGAGGAAAACCGAAAATATTTTTCCGATATGAAAAAACTGTTTATTGACATTGGTAATAAAAAAATAGATAATAGTAGTATGGAGCTTTTGTCAATGGGTATGTCGGATGATTACGCCGTTGCGATAAGCGAGGGTGCTAATCTTGTCAGAATAGGCAGCGCCCTGTTCGGCAAAAGGAGCTATAATTTATAAAATTATAAAGTTACATATAAAGGAGTTTTAAGCTATGGGACTTTGGGAAAACATCAAGAATATTATGGTCATCCCCGAGGACGACGATTATGAGGACGAGGCAAGAGAAGAGGCCTTGGAAAGACAGGCTGTAAGCGAGGAGCCGAAATATTCTTCGAAAAGGGGCGAGGCTTCACCCAAAATCGTTAAATCGAGAGGCTCTGCCGTTTCTCAGTCTTCACCCTCAAAGCAGCTTCAGGTCGTTCTTGTTAAACCCGATCGCTTCGAGGATGTTACCGCAATTGCCGACCATTTGAACGATAAGAAAACGGTTGTTTTAAACCTTGAGTCTGCTGAAAGGGATGTTTCAAGGCGCATAATCGACTTTTTAAGCGGTGTTGCCTATGCAAACCACGGTAATATAAAAAAGGTTGCAAACAGCACCTTTATAATCGTTGCTCACGATGTTGATGTTATGGGTGAGCTTATGCTTGACGATTACGACGAAGGTAAGCTTTATTATTGATGGACGGCATACTTACCGCTCGTATAAGGGATGCGGAAAAAAGGTGCCTTTCCTCGGATATTCCGGCATATCTCGGCTTTTTAAGCCCCGAGGAGGCGGCGCTCGCAAACGAAGTGCTGAAGTATTCTCCTGTGGAATACCGCTTTTGCGGTGGATATGAGGGTGCCGAAAGGGTATATCTTGCCTGTCTTTCGAGCTGGTGTGAGGCTCCGGAGCCTCCGATAGAGGCGGTAACCTTTTTGTACAGTGAGGCATATCCGCTCTCGCACAGGGATTTTTTAGGCTCGCTTACGGCGTTGGGAATTTCGAGGCAGAGTATAGGAGATATACTTATACAGTCCGGCAGAGCGGTTGTGTTTTTAAACCGTGAGGTTGCGAAATTTGTTCTGTCGCAAATAGATAAGGTCGGCAAAACGGGTGTTAAGGTAAGCTCGGGGTACGCCGAGCCGTTGCCTACCTCAGGCGAAAGGAAGGAGCTTTCGGGAACGGTGGCTTCTTTGCGGCTTGACTGTGTTGTAGGTGAGCTTTGCTCGGTTTCGAGAAGCAGCGCAGCCCGTCTTATAGAGGAGGGGCTTGTCTCGGTTAATTCCCTTGTATGCGAAAAGGTCGTAAAGCAAATTTGTGCAGGGGACAGGCTATCGGTAAGGAAGAAAGGAAAATTCGAAATACTCAGCTCGGATACATATTCAAAAAAAGGGCGTACAGTAATTAAGTATCTAAAATATATTTAAAACGGGGGATGCCAAATGTTAAACGCAACAGATTTAAGAAATATTAAATTTTCAAATGCTATGAACGGCTACAAAAAGGAAGAGGTTGAGATTCTTCTTGATAAAATCGAGGTCGATTACGGCAGGTATGAAAAGCTTGTTGCAGAACGAAATGCCCGTATAGCTCAGCTTGAGGGCGAGGTTGAGGAGCTTAGAAAATCTCAGAACAGCATACAAAATGTTTTGCTCAGCGCTCAACGCTTGGCGGACCAGATAATCGATGAGGCAAAGCAAAAGAGTGAAAAAATAGTTAAGGATGCGGAAAACAGCATTTCTTTAATAACAGAGCGTGAAAGGCAGCTCACAGGCGCTTTCGAGCAAAAAGCCAAGGAGCGCAAGCAGGCTCTTGAAAGAGAAATTTCCGCAACCCTCAATACGGCGACGGTCAGAAAAAGAGCAATCGAAAACGCCGCAGCGGACAGCGTAAGCCGTCAGCAGGCCCTGTTCGACAAGCTAAAGCTTGAAATAGCAGCCTTTAAGGCAGATATAACCAAGGCCTATAAGCAGCATCTTGAGCTTATTGCAGCTTTGCCGGAGGATGTTCCATGCGACCCCGAGGAGACGGCGAGGCTTATTACAGCCGACCTGTCAAGAAAGCCCGAAATGAGAGAATTTGAAGAAAGGGCCGAGGCCGATACGAGGCTTGAGGAAGAGCCTGAGGATATCGCTTCAAAATCCGAGCCTCTCGGCGATACACAGGAGCCGCTTTCCTATGAGGCTCAGGATAAAACAGATAAGGAGTAATCTTTTTGTTATCTTATATTCTTGCAATAATAACCGGTCTTGCAGTTATAGCGGCAGATCAATATACAAAAACCCTTGTTGCCACGACCTTAGAGCTCGGCAAAACCACCGATTTTATAAACGGTCTTTTGGATTTTACCTATATCCATAATACAGGCGGAGCATGGGGTATGCTAAGCGGATATACATGGCTGCTTATATCGGTAACCATTATTATAATGCTTGTTTGTATAGCTCTGCTTATGAAGTACGGCTTTAAAAACAAGCTTATGTTCTGGGCAATAGTTCTTGTGCTTTCGGGCGGTCTCGGAAATATGATTGACAGAATTTTTAAGGGCGGCGAGGTAACCGATTTCCTGCATTTTTCGTTCTGGCCCTCCTTCCCCGTTTTCAATGTTGCCGACATTGCAATAGTTGTGGGAGCGGGACTCCTCATACTTTATTTTGCTTTAGGTATGATAAGGGATAACAGGGAAAGAAAGCTTGCTGCATATAAAAAAGCAAATCCCAATGAACCGGAAAATTGAGGTAACGGTCGGGGAGGACGAGGGCGGAAGGCTTGATGCCTTTGTTGCCGAAAAGGCCGATATTACCCGTTCGAGAGCGGCTGATATTATAAGCGGCGGATATGTCCTTGTAAACTCCGTTGCCGTACCGAAAAGCCTTAAGCTTAAGCCCTCGGACAGAGTTTTGATAGACCTACCCGAGCCCGAGGAATGTACGGCAGCTCCCGAGGATATACCGCTTGATATAGTTTATGAGGACGGCGATTTGCTTGTTGTAAACAAGCCAAAGGGTATGGTAGTTCATCCCGCTGCCGGCAATTACTCGGGAACGCTTGTTAACGCTTTGATGTTCCATTGCAGAGCCTCGCTTTCCGGTATAGGCGGTGTTTTGCGTCCGGGAATAGTTCACCGAATAGATAAAGACACCTCCGGACTTTTAATGGTCGCCAAGAACGACCGTGCACATCTTTTCCTTGCAAATCAAATAAAGGAGCATAGCTTCAAAAGGGAATACGAGGCCGTGGTATACGGAAATTTAAAAGCCTTAGAGGGCACGGTTTGCGCACCGATAGGGCGTCACCCCGTTAAAAGAAAGCAAATGGCAGTTACCGACCGAGGCTCAAGGGAAGCCGTTACTCATTACACCGTGCTTAAAGGCTACGGCGACTTTACCCATTTGCGGCTGAGGCTTGAAACCGGCAGAACGCACCAAATAAGAGTTCATATGGCATATATAGGTCATCCTGTTGCAGGCGATGCGGTTTACGGGCCGAAAAAGGTTATCAAGACCTTAAACGGGCAATGTCTGCATGCCAAAATGCTCGGTTTTGTACATCCGAACGGTAAATATATGGAGTTTGAAAGCGAGCTTCCCGATTATTTTAAAGAATTTTTAGAGAGGATATAACATT
>CAYLQF010000002.1:25010-27604 GCA_964385735.1 uncultured Ruminococcus sp.
GGTTATTTTGCTCTCACCTCGGGCAGACTTCCGAGCGGAGCCGAAATAATAGCGGAGCAATTTAAAAATCTTGCTCCCTGCGTTCTCGGCAACGGAACAATAATTTACGATTTTAAAACCAAAGAGGTTCTTTTTGAGCATACGCTTGAAAAATCCGAGCTTGAGGTTATAAAGCAGATTAAACGGGCCTTTCCCGATGTGGGAATAGAATGCTTTTATCTAAGCAAGGTTTATGCTGTTACGGCCAACGCAAGAACAAGAGAGCATGCTGCGTACGAAAGAATGGAATATACTGTTGTAGCACCGCCCGAGCTTGACAAGCTAAAGCTTAATAAAGCTATATTTCATTGCACGGGGACAACTCAGTCGGACAAGCTTATAGCCTTTGCCGAAAAAATTTCCGAACACGGCAGCTTTTTTAAAACAAGCTATAAGATATGCGGAGATAAAAGATACATTGTGGAGCTTGTTCCGAAAAATTCAACAAAGGCTACGGGAATAAAAGAGCTTGCAAAAATTCTCGGCATTAAAAAGGGCGGTATTTTTGCCGTAGGCGATTATTATAACGACATCGAAATGATAGCTGCCGCAGATGTAGGAGCCGCAACCAAGGATGCTCCCGAGGAGGTAAGGTTGGTAGCGGATATAACGGTTAAAAGTGCTTCGGAGGGCGCCGTTGCCGATTTCATAGATTTTTTAAGCAGAAAGGATATAGAAAATGAACGAAGAAGCTAAGAAACAACTCGCAAGAACAGCTGTTAAGGTTCGTATGGGAATTATTGACGGTGTTCATGCGGCAAAATCAGGTCATCCCGGAGGCTCACTTTCCTGTGCGGATATTCTTACATATCTGTATTTCAGGCAAATGAATATAGACCCTAAAAGCCCAGATAAGCAGGATAGGGACCGTTTTGTCCTTTCTAAGGGGCACGCCGCTCCCGCACTTTACGCCGTGCTTGCACAGCGTGGCTTTTTTGATGAAAAAGAGCTTTTGAGCTTAAGACAAATAGGCTCAATGCTTCAGGGTCATCCCGACAAAAAGAAAATCCCGGGAGTTGATATGTCTACAGGTTCACTCGGACAGGGAATTTCGGCAGCTGTAGGTATGGCACTTTCGGCAAAGCATTTCGGGGACTCCTTTAAGGTTTATACCGTTCTCGGTGACGGAGAGCTTGAAGAGGGTCAGGCTTGGGAGGCTGCTATGTTTGCGGGCAACAAACAGCTTTCAAATCTGGTAGCTTTTGTGGATTACAATAATTTACAGATAGACGGTACTATCGAAGAGGTAAATTCCGCAGCCCCCATAGATAAAAAATTCGAAGCGTTTAATTGGAATACCGTTATAATAAACGGTCACGATTTTGATGAAATCGAAGCAGCATTAAACAAAGCTATGCAGTCGGACAAGCCTACTGCAATAATCGCAAAAACCGTTAAGGGTAAGGGCGTTTCCTATATGGAAAATGCTGTTAATTGGCATGGTGCAGCTCCTAACGATGAGCTGTACGAGCAGGCAAGAGCCGAGCTTGAGGCAAGCCTTGAGAGCTTAGCAAGGGATAATTAAGGAGGATACCGTTATGTCAGAAATAAAAAGTGCGGCAACAAGAGCAGGCTTCGGTAAGGCTCTTGTTGAGATGGGCGCAAAACGCAACGACTTTATTGTTATGGACGCAGATCTTGCGGCTGCAACACAAACCGGTATGTTCAAAAAGGCTTACCCCGAAAGATTTTACGACTGCGGTATTGCAGAGCAGAATATGATGGGCATTGCGGCAGGCATTGCGGCAACCGGTAAAAAGGTTGTAGTAAGCTCCTTTGCTATGTTTGCGGCAGGCAGAGCCTTTGAGCAGATAAGAAATTCAATTGGCTATCCGAGGCTTAATGTTATAATAGGTGCAACCCATGCGGGCATTTCCGTCGGCGAGGACGGTGCGACTCATCAGTGCTGTGAGGATATAGCCCTTATGCGTACTATACCGGGTATGACTGTAATAAACCCCGCCGATGAAACAGAGGCTATTAAGGCTGTTGAAGCGGCTTTCGAGCTTGACGGGCCCGTTTATATGAGATTCGGCAGACTTGCCGTTCCGGTTATTTTCGATGATGACTATAGGTTTGAGGTCGGAAAGGGCGTTGAGCTTAAGGAGGGCAGCGATGTAACCGTTATCGCTACAGGTCTTATGGTAAACGAGGCTCTTAAGGCACACGAAATACTGAAGTCAAGGGGTATTTCGGCAAGAATTATAAATATGGCAACTATAAAGCCGCTTGATAATGAAATAGTTTTAAAGGCCGCAAGGGAAACCGGAGCTATTGTAACCGCAGAGGAGCATTCGGTTATAGGCGGACTCGGCTCGGCGGTAAGCGAGCTGCTTTCCGAGGAGCTCCCAACTCCTGTTTTAAAGCTTGGAGTTTATGATGAATTCGGTCATTCCGGACCTGCTGCTAAGCTGCTTGATGAATTCGGCTTAAGGGCTGAAAATATTGCTCAAAAGGCTGAAAAAGCAATTTCGCTTAAAAAGTAATCTGAAAATATTATATCCGAAAAAACAAAAAATGTGGATGAGTAGCTTGTCCGCAGTCAGAGGCGAGAG
>CAYLQF010000002.1:27704-31231 GCA_964385735.1 uncultured Ruminococcus sp.
TGCTCTCGCTTTTGTCGTAGCTTGAAGGGCAAATTTTCCGTTTGTTTAAATTTTACAACCATAAGTTAATATTTTTGTATTGTTTTAATCTTTTTTAATGGCGCCTGTTATGTTAAAATAACCTTGATTAACGGTATTTTATAACTAACTGCCGTTGAACCTGAAATTATCGTTTAGGAATAACAAAATGAAAGTGTAGTGTTATATCCCCATATAGGTAAGCTCTCCGCCTAAGGACTTGTAGTCAGGCGGATTAAAAAATATAGAAGAGGGAAAATCATGAAAAAATTGCTCGCTTTTTGCCTTACCGCAGTTATGCTGCTTTCAATGCTGCCCGCATTTGTATATGCCGACAACACTGAAGCTTTAACCTTGTTTTACGATGATTACTATACCTTTTCCGAGGCAAGCAGTGTCGTCTCATCCGACACAAATATCCTGAGCGTAAGCGGCAACACCCTGCACGCAGTAGGAATAACGGCTGAGGACCCCGTTAAAATCACGGTTGATTCAAGGGAATATTCCGTAACTGTGAAAAAGGCAAAGCTTAATATTGCCGTTGTTGCAGGCCAATCGAATGCTTCGGGTGAAACCACGGGAGTAGCTTCCGATGTGCTTGCCAAATATCAGCGGGTCTTGCCCGAGAGAGGCACCGCTTATTTATGGCAGGAAAATGCAACCGCACCGGTTGATTTTAATGACGGAAAGTCATATTACAAGGGCGGCTTCAGAGGTGCTCTTGCCGCAGAATGGTATGCTCTTTCAAGTGAAAAGGGAGCACCCGAAAAAACCGTTGTTGTTTACGGAACAAATTATACGGCAACCCCGGGCGAAAAAATTGCAGAGTGGGTATCAAGCGATTCCTCAAAGGCTCGCCTTGATAAAACAGCGGCTATGTTTAACGCCTGCTACGATTATTATACTCTCGGCGCAGGGGCAGAGTATTACGAGCTTTTAAGCGGCGGTATGTATTGGCTTCAGGGAGAGAGCGACAAAACGCAAACAACCGAATATTATTATAATGCTTTTTCATCGCTTTGGCAGAATTTGAAGCAGGAAACCGAAAATCATCTTACCTACTGTGCCTTTATGAGGGTCAGAGGCTCTAAGAACAGCGATTGCTCCCTTAATTACAGCGGTCCGGTAGTTGCACAGTATCAGCTTGCAAATGATAACAGCGATATATTTACAGCTACAAATATAACAGAAGGCTTAGTGGCGGATAAAGCTTCCGATTTACAAAATACGGTAAGCCTTGATGTTTCCAAATATCATCTTTTCGGTCAAGCGCAGTATGCCGATATAGTGGAAAACGGCGTGCTCACGGAACAGATATCGGCGTTTTACGGCGGTCTTCATTACAGCTATCTCGGCTATGCCGTTATCGGCGCAGATGCTGCCTATAATATGTATCATTCCCTCAGAGAACCGAAAAACGCAATTACGGTCGCAACCGCAAGCGGAGCCTTAGGCGAAAGCGTTGCTTATTTCGGGGGACAGGTAGATATTACCTCGGTAAGCTCGAATATTTTGCTTTACGCAGCACCCGGCTCTGCCGCAACAACCGTTAAAGCAACCGTTGCCTGTACGGGCGACGATGCAAGAGATATAACCAAGGCGGTGCTTAACGGAATTTCCTCAAGTGATACGGCTTTTCTTATGAACAGCGAAAGACTTTTGGGCTATGTTGATCCTCTTGTGTCCGTACAAACCTCCCTCGGCACGGTGTCGGTAAAGCTGCTCACCGGAGTAACCGAGAATCCGGAGCCCTTCGGAGAGGATGACACAAACGGAGTTTATTATCATTTTGATTTTACCGATGCCCGAAATTATAAAAAGGGACTTGATGACAATAAAACGATAGCCTCCGGCGAAGCTTTAAAAATCAAAACCGCTTCGGACAGTACGGCATATGGGGTTATGGAGTATAACTCAGCTGAAAATACAGGCCTTTATTTCGATGAGGAAAACGGTCTTACAAGACAGACCTCAAGCAGCAATATGTTTTTTGTATACAACAAAGAGGGTGAAAAAGGGATTTCCGCAACCCTTACAAATGGTTTTGTAATAGAATTTACCGCAAGCTTTGCCTCCGATAAGCAGGCGGGAATTCTGCTCGGCTCATATAGCAGCGGTACTAACGGAGCACATCCGTATCTTTTCCGTTATAACAATGATTTTACTATGGGCGGCTCTACGCCGTCGGTTAAATTTACACTTTCAAGCGGAAGCGTGGATTATACAAAAAGCGCAACCTATAGATTTGAGTACAATAACGGCGCATTAAAGCTTATAATTACTCAGGGCGAAAGCCGAATTGAAGCTGAGGGTGTAATAAAGGGCGAGCTTACCGAGAGCTTTTATACCTTTAAAACCTTTATGCCTAACTTCAGTGATGAGTATAATTTTAAAGGCTCGGTATCCGACCTTAAAATATGGACATCGTATTATTACGGTCTTGAATTTAACGGCTCTCCGAGCAGCACCTACACCGTAGCCGGAATTACAGACTGTGTACGGGCTGATAAAAACGAATTTACAATAATCGGAAACGGCGTGTATAAGGTTGAAAGCGTTTTTGCCGGAGAGACCGAGCTTATTCCCGACGAAAACGGCGTTTATACACTAAGCGGTGTAAGCTCCGATGTTTGCCTGACGGTTAATACAAGGGCGCAGATAGGTGACCATACCGTTGATGACGGAACGGTTGTAAAACAGCCCGACTGTACCTCTGCCGGTATAAAGCGTTACAGCTGCACCGATTCGGACTGTGATTTTTATTACGATGAAGAAATTTCCGCTTTAGGGCATGATATGGATGCCGGCGTTGTTAAATATGCGCCGACCGCAAACGGAACGGGCCTTAGGGTTTACAGCTGTAAACGGCAGGGCTGCTCACACAGCGAGGAGGAATTGCTTCCTGCCTTGTCTCCCACATACTATCATTGGGATTTTACGGACAGCGGTGCATATGATACCTCTAACGGCTATAAGATTAAAACCGCTTCTGACAGTGAAGCCTTCGGATATTTGCAATATACCTCTTCGGACACAAGTGAGCTGGGCTATAGCAGTACACTTGGAATTGTGCGGGAAAACGAATCGACCTCTGCCTTTGAAATAATCAATTCGAATTCAGAGAGCGGAATAACACTTTCTCTTACAAACGGCTTTGCAATAGAGTTTACGGCGGCCTTTAAGGCGAGCGGTTACAGTATTTTACTCGGCAAAACCAATAAGCAGGGGCAGGGACATCCGTATATCTTTAAGTCTGCCGCAAAAAGCTTCACTATAGGCGGAGTGTCGCCTAAAGCATCCTTTACTGTTTCGGACAGCTCATTTTCCGCCTCCTCTCCCGCAACATATCTCTTCACCTGTGACGGTGAGCACTTTAGAATGAAGGTTACGCAAAACGGAAGGGTCTGCTATGACGATTATCTTGTGTTCGATACACAGGTGCAGGAAAGCCATTTCAGCTTCGCTTATCTTTTCCCGAATTTCAAATCGGGAAACAATTTCTCGGGCTC
>CAYLQF010000002.1:31331-40919 GCA_964385735.1 uncultured Ruminococcus sp.
TTTTGAAGGACGGTGTTGCCGCAGCACTCGACACTACAGGGACATTTGATGACTATACTGAATTTATTACCTCTCCTGTGGCGCTTGATAGGGCAGATAACCTGCTATCCCTTATGATAACCGCAAACGGTGTTGAAATTTCCGAAATAGCCCTTATGTATCTTGATGAGGGCGGATATCTTAAGCCGGTTAATACCGACGGAACACCTTACAAATACGATTACGGCGATGTAAACTGTGACGGCAGTATAGACCTACTTGACCTTGTAAGAATGAAAAAGAAGCTTGCGGGGATAAGCGGCACAAATATTTATCTTGCCGCCGCAAATCTCACAAGAAAAAGCGAGCCCCTGCTTGACAGCGAGGATATGGCGCTGCTTGTGAAAAAAATAATTGCATTGTAGCATATCAGCTCAAGGGTTAAAAATCACAGGGTGCGTAAGGAAAAAGGAATATTCCTTTTCCTTACGCACCCTGTTTACAGCTATATGAAATTTAATTTTTTATAGATAGGCTTATTTTGATAGCACTTTAACGATTTTTCCGATATACATTCTGTGAAAATCGTTTTCACGGTAGCATGAAAGCGGTTCATTATCGCAGAAGCATTCCTTTTTAATATCGTCGGCATATTGTTTTTTGCATATCATTACCAGCCTTGCGGATTTAAAGTAGGCTGCACCGTTTTCGAAAACAGGCTCAAGTCCGCATTCCTTTGCCTTGTCGATATCTCTGCCGCTTTTACTGCCGCATATGGAATGTATGGCTTTGGCATCGTCACCGTAAAAGCTTAAGGTAAAGAAATCGTTATTTTCCATAAACTCATAGGTGTATCTCTGCGGGCGCACAAAAACGCATACGCAAGCCTTACCCCAAAGCTCACCGGCAAAGCCCCATGAAACGGTCATGGTGTTATAGGCACCTTCCCTGCCTGCGGTAAGCAGAGCCCATTCTTTGGATATAATTTCGGTAAAATTATCCTTGATTTCGGTAGAGTTTATTTCCTTTAGCATATTATCACCCTTTATATTTTATGCTCTCCTTTGATTTGATATTATATGTCTTCGGTTATCTATCGAGGCCTTCATACCGTTGTAAACACGCTCACCGATAGCATCGGTGTTAAGAGCAGCAACCTCGCTTGCGGGTATAACATCACAAATATCAAGGTAAACATCGGTGTGCTTTATAAAAATACGCTTTTCGATTTTTCTCATACCCACAAGAGTACACACTACTATTGGCGCCTTGGCTCTTACGGCTATTTTAAAAGCACCGTTTCTGAGCGGCTGAAGCTCCCCGTCCTTGCTGGTATAGCCCTCGGGGAATATTCCCACCGAGGCTTTATTCTCCTTTATAAGCCTTGCCGCATTTATAATAGCCTTTGCACCCTCACGGTTGTTTTCCCTGTCTATAGGGACACAGAAAAGCTTGTGCATAGCCTTTGAAACAAATTTAAGATCGGTATAAATTTCCTTTTTGGCAACAAAGCCCAGCTCGTATTGCGGCATAGCCTTAATTAAAACGGCAGGGTCTATATTATTTGTATGATTGCAGACTACAACAACTCTGCTTGTATCAACCGGCAGCATATCCTCGCCGTTTATATGTATTTTTACCCTTGCAAGCGAAAAAAGCATAGGCAGAGTAAGGTCAATAAGTCTTCGAAAGGCCTTTGTGCCCCCTTCGGGAGGCTTATTAACGCTTATAAGACTTATCCATATGCAGAGCACTGCCAAGTGCAGCAGAATAAACGCTGAAATAAGACCTATAAAAATCAGCGGCGTTGCCCACCAACCGGAGCGGGCGGTAAAAATGCCGAATATAGAGTTAAAAACAACAAGAAGAGCGGCAGAAGCCACTGTGTAAGCATAAAGCATTCCGACCGCCCCTTTCTTTTCAGTTTTGTTTTCTTACCACGGCGTATTCGTCGCCGTTTGTGAAATACGGACATTCCTGCGTTCGATAGGTTAAAAATCTTTGCATTTCATCCTCGTCAAGCTCGGTATCGCAGCAGTATTGCCCCGAATATTCGTCGTAATAATAATTGGCACAGCTTTCACAGCTTGAAGTTCCCGATTTTTTCATAGCGTTAATCCTCACCATCATCCGGCTCGGTATCCGAAGAATCTGACTCATCGGGCTTTTCCGGAGCTGTGGCTGTAGACTCATCGGGCGACTCCGGCTTTGTTGAGGCTGAAGGCTCCTCGGGCTTTTGTGTGCTTGAATCTGAATCCAAATCCGAATCCGAATTTGAAGTGGAAGAGCTGCTTGAGGAGGGCTTTGAGCTTGCGGTTGAGGACTCTGAGTCTGTGGAGCTGCTGCTTGAAGACGAGGACGGCTTAGAGGAAGCTGATGAGCTTCCCGTTGCCTTTGCATACCAGTCGTTCTTCTCAACAGGGTTTGCTTCTATATATTTGTCGAAGGTAACATCATCATAAATAAATGCGTGTATCAGCTTTGTGGCATAGTCCAAATCGTAATAAACAACCGAACCGAAGCTGCCTGTCGGTGAGGTCATCTGCATATTTATCCCGTTATCCGTAACGGGAATTCTTGCCTGCTCAAAGGTGGGAGAGGAGAAAAGAACATTAAAGGCAATGTTTATAATTTCCGAATAGGAGAGTGAGGTTTCGGTGCAGGGAATCATAGCCTTTGCAAGCTTTATACAGTCGGACTTGCTCAGACTTTTTGCCTTGTTGAAGAGCTGCTCCATAACATAACGCTGACGGTCGGTTCGACCGTAGTCGTTATTTGTTCCCCAAATGTTTTTAACATATCTTATTCTCGAATAGGCAACCGCCTGAATACCGTTAAGGTGTTGAGTGCCGGAGGTTGTGATATAGTAATCCTTGGGGTTTTCGCCCATATATGAGCAAACCTCCTGAATCATATCGTTTATTCCGTGATTGTTGTCGCCTCTTGCCTTAACCTCCTGCTCGGTAAGGGTAGCATCAATGCCGCCCACGGCATCTATTATACCGGACATACCGTAAAAATTAACCGTTGCGTATTCCGCTATGTCAAGACCGAAATTCTGATTTAAGGTTTTAATGGCAAGCTCCGGACCGCCCCAGCTGTAAGCCGCATTGATTTTATAGTAGGTCGTTTTGCCGTTTTTATCTATCGGGACGAGAGTGTCTCTCATAATAGAGATTATTTTTATCTTTTTTGTTTTTGTGTTTATGCTGAGTATCATTATACTGTCGGAATTGCCCTTGAAGGAGTTTTCATCTCTTGTATCTATTCCGAACAGACCTATATTTATAACCTCTTCGCTTATAGGCTCGTCAAATCCGAGCTCCTCGGGATTTTTTGTTATATTGCGATAATTATAGCTGAAATTCGAAAAAAACCAAGTAAGAGCTATGGCGATTATAAGCAAAAACGATGTAAACGAAATAAGAGCGGCTTTTTTGCCCTTACCCATACATTTCCACCATTTTTTTGTTTTATAATAAAAGCTGTTCAGCTTTTTACTCAGCCCGTGCTTTTTCTTTGCATAGTAATAGTCATCGTCCTCATAGCTTGCAAACGATGTAAAATTAACACTGCCTGAGCTTCCGGTTTTCACGCTGCTTGAATCGGAAACAATATCCTCGTAACGGTCGTTCCTGTGAGAGGCCGATGAGGAGGATATATCACCGTATTCTTTATTCTTGTAATTGCCTGCTTCGGTGTATCGGTAGGAGGAGCCGGAGATATCCTCGCCGTCTCCAAATTCGCCGAAGTCTATATTAAAGCCTTTACGGTCGTCCATCTATTCACACCCAAAAATTATTCTACCTGCTTATTTTACTACATATACCCCTAAAAATAAAGTAACAAATTATTAACAATAAATATCAGCTGTTCATCAGCCTGTAAAGCTCGTTCTTTTTTATTCCCGTTTTTGCCGCAGCCTCCCTTGCTGCGGCAGATGCGGAAAGCCCGCTTAGCATAAGGGCCTTTGCCTCGGCTACTGCTTCGTCAAGTGTATATTTATACTGCTTTTCGGGAAGCTTACCCTCAAGAATTATAACATATTCGCCCTTAGGGGGCGCTTCTTTAAAATGCTCTACGGCACTTGAAAGGGTTGTCCTTAAAACCGTTTCGTGAATTTTGGTAAGCTCCTTAACAACGGCAACCCTGCGGTCTCCGAAGCAAGAGAGCAGGTCGCTTAAGGTGTTTAACAGCTTATGAGGAGCCTCGTAAAAAATTATTGTTCTTTCCTCAGCTTTTAAGGACTCTAAATGTTTTTTTCTGCTTTGCTTATTTACGGATAAAAAGCCCTCAAAGCAAAATCTGCCGGAGGGCATACCCGATACGGAAAGTGCGGTTGCGAATGCGCAGGGTCCCGGGACCGATTCTACCTGAACACCGCCCTCGTAAGCCTGCTTTACAAGCTCCTCGCCGGGGTCCGATATTGCGGGCATACCCGCATCGGTAACAACCGCACAGCTTTCGCCGCTTAGTATTCTTTTAATGATCAGCTCGCCCTTTTGAGACTTGTTATGCTCAAAATAAGAAACGAGCTCCTTTTTTATGCCGAAGTGATTTAAAAGCTTTAGGGTGACTCTTGTGTCCTCTGCGGCGATAAAATCAACCTCACTTAATACCCTTACGGCTCTCGGAGAAAAATCCTCAAGATTTCCTATAGGTGTTCCCACAACATAAAGCTTGCCCATTTTATCACTTCCGATTGCTTGAATTTTAATACGAGTCGGCCTGTAAGCCGAGTTCTGTCTGGTACGGTCATCTATCTCGACGACGGATTGCTCCGACGCTCTAGCCGCTTTTCGCAGCACATCGGGCCGATGTATAGCTGCAGTCAGCGTTGCTCCGAATAGGGTTTACAGGACCGTTTCGTCTCCGAACGGCCGGTGAGCTCTTACCTCGCCTTTCCATCCTTACCGCAAAAGGACACCGTAACGCCCCTTTACGGCGGTATATCTCTGTTGCACTTTCCCTAAGGTCACCCTCGGCGGCTGTTAGCCGTTATTCTGCCCTGCGGGGCTCGGACTTTCCTCACAGATTTATCTGTGCGACCGCACGGCCGACTCGCACTTTTAATTATAGCATAAAGCAACCGTTGTGTCAAAGCTTTGATTTTTCGAATAATATATTACGAAAAGGTGGTATTAGTTATGAAAAATACTGTAAAATATTTTTTGGGTGCCAATTCCTGCGAGGGCTTTGTTTCGCATTTTAAGGATTCCTACAGTGCAGAGGACGGCTATCGTGCTTATATAATAAAGGGCGGTCCCGGAACGGGCAAGTCCTCCTTTATGAGGAGTATTGCCGAAAAAGCGGAGAAAAAAGGATATAATGTTCATCTTTGCCCTTGCAGCTCGGACCCCGAATCTCTCGACGGCATTATTATTCCGAAGCTTAAGGTTGTTCTTTTAGACGGCACTGCTCCGCATACAGTAGAGCCCGATTTTCCCGGCGCCTGTGAGCAACTTATAGACCTCGGAGAATATTGGAATTTTAAGCAGCTTGCCGAAAACCGTGAAAAAATCATTGCAGCATCGACAAAAAACAGTCTGCTTCATAAAAGGGCATCGGGCTATCTCGGCGCCTGCGGAGAGCTGCTTGCGGATAATCTCAGGCTTGAGGACAGCTGCCTAAAGAAAAAGCAGCTTTACAGCTTTACAAGGAATTTGTGCGAAAGCTATATTAAGCACAGGGGAGGAATAGGCAGACAGTCTGTCCGTTTTGCGGGAGCGGTTACGCCGGAGGGGGAAATAACCTATCCCGAGACCTTGACACACGGAATTAAAAACGCTGTTATTATAGAGGACCGTTACGGTGCCGTCTCCGGAAGAATTATCGAGAGCGTAAGAGAAAATGCTCTCAGGTCGGGATACGATGTTATACTTTTTAAAAATCCGTTTTTACCGTCACTTATATGCGACCATATTATTATACCCGAGCTGTCGCTGTTAATCGCAACCGAAAATCAAAGCATGGCAATAAGCCTTGATGTAAGGAGGATACATTCACGCAGATTTACCGATATTGCAAAGCTTAAAGCCGTGCGAAAAAGGATGCTTTTAAATCGCCGAATAGCAAAAGAGCTGCTTAATTCTGCCTGTGATACTCTTTCACTTGCCAAAGCCTCCCATGACGAGCTTGAAAAATATTATATAAGGGCAATGGATTTTTCTGCGGTGGAAAAACGGATTGAAGCTACAGCTGCTGAAATATTCGAACTCTTTAAAGAATAAAGCTCGACTTTGCGAAGCTTACCGTTATATTGCCTGTGCTGAAAAACAAAGAAAGCTCCTCGCAGTGCTTTTGCGCTGCGAGGAGCGATTATATTACATTACTATATTAAATTCACAAAATTCGATTTTCAGTTATAAACCAACCTGTACATCGGACTCACCCTTAATTTTTATTTTGAGCTTCCTCTTTTATACACAATACGCATTTTCATCACCGCTTAAATTTATGTTAAGTCCTTATCCCGGACGAAGAAGGGGAAAATGTGTTTTTTGGTTTAAATCAGAATTGACTGAAACATTGGCTTCACCGTGAATTAAAGATTTTGTTCAAGCGATTCTTCCTTTAAGAATCAAAGATGCCTTGCCTTCGGACTCACCTCTTTTAGGTTATTTTTGAGAAATTTCCGGCGGATCTACCATTTAAGGCGCCACCCCTTTCTTTGTTGTGTCTTTATTATAATGCATAATCTTCAGTTTGTCAATACAAATGTTGAAAAAAATTATACAAATTACACAATTGTAATATCTGTTGTTTTTTGATTTAGTTTATGCTATAATTAAAGGGTTGAGTATGAGAGATTGTGTAAAAACGGTGCGGTAATACCGGCACGGCAGGTCTTAAGTGAGTTAACGGCTCTGCTTGTGCGAAATTGGAGATGAATGTTTATGAGACCTCCCATGGGCGGACCTCCCGGAGGCTTTAAGCCGAGAGGATTTTTAACCGACGAAGAAAAACAGAACAAGCCTGAAATTTCGGCAAAGCTTTTAAAACGCATAGCGGCGTATTTAAAGCCTTATGCACTTCAGTTTATGCTGGTATTTTTTGCACTTGCGGCATCGGCTGTGCTGGGGCTTATGCCATCGGTGGTCACCGGTAGGATAGTTGATGAAATAATATCGCCCGACCGAACGATGTCCCACCTGATAAAGCTTCTTGCATTTGCTTTCGGTGTTCTTGCCTCTTCACAGATAATAAGCGTTCTTGAGCAGTATATAAATTCTTGGATATCGCAGATGATAATAAGGGATATGCGAAATCAGATGTACGATCATCTTCAGCATATGCCCCATTCGTTTTTTGCAAGTGAAAAGCAGGGCGATATTATAACAAGGATGGACAGTGATATAAACGGAGTCAGCTCTGTTATATCCGGAACACTGACCTCGGTTGTAAGCAATGTGCTTACAATAGTAACCTCGCTGTTTTATCTTTTTTACACCGATTGGCGTCTTGCCCTTGTCGGAATAGCTATAATTCCCATGCTTATTTTGCCAACAAAGGCAGTCGGCAAAAAGCGTTGGTCGCTTCTTACGCTTTCGCAGGAGAAAAACGACGAATTAAATCAGCATATAAACGAAACTCTTTCGGTAAGCGGGTCAATGCTTGTAAAGCTTTTCACCAGAGAAAAGAAGGAGCTTGAAAAATTTAAAAGGATAAACGGTGAAGTGACCGATATAACCGTTAAGGAGCAAAGAACAGGCAGCTGGTTTCATGTGTTTATGGGCTTGTTTATCGAGCTTGCGCCGTTGCTCATATACTTTACGGGCGGGCTTCTCATAATAAAGCTTGCGGACAGCTCTCTTACTGTGGGCGATATAACGGTTGTGGTATCGCTTGTTAACAGACTGAATTTCCCCGTAAGACAAATATTGAATGTTCAGGTGGATTTCACCCGTTCGCTTGCCTTGTTTACGAGAATATTTGAATATTTCGACCGTAAGAGCGATATTGTGGAGCTGAAAAATCCCAAGACTCCGTCTATGGAGGACAGCAGCGTTGAGTTTAAGGATGTTCATTTTTCCTATGAACGAGGCGTTGAGGTCTTAAAGGGCGTGAGCTTTAAAATCGAAAGCGGAAAAATGTATGCTCTGGTGGGAACCTCCGGTGCAGGTAAGTCAACCGTTATAAGCCTTATTCCGAGACTGTATGATGTTTCCTCGGGAGAGGTAACGGTTGCAGGTGTTAATGTTAAGGATTTCGGTCTTGAATATTTAAGGCAAAGCATAGGTGTTGTTTCTCAGGACACCTACCTTTTCAACGGAACGGTTATGGAAAATCTCCGCTATGCAAAGGAGAATGCTTCAAACGAAGAAATTATAGCCGCCTGTAAATCCGCAAATATTCATGATTTTATTTCCTCGCTTCCCGCCGGTTATGATACGGTGGTCGGCAATAGGGGACTTAAGCTTTCCGGCGGAGAAAAGCAACGCATTTCCATTGCGAGGGTTATTCTTAAGGACCCGAAAATTCTCATTTTGGATGAGGCCACCTCCTCACTTGATTCTATATCCGAAAGCCTTATTCAGTCTGCCCTTGAGCTTTTAATGAAGGGAAGAACAAGCATAATTATAGCTCATCGCTTATCAACCGTTCTTGCGGCGGACCGTATAATGGTGCTGGAAAACGGAAAAATAACCGAGAGCGGCACGCACGACGAGCTTGTAGGCAAGGGCGGAAAGTACGAGCTTCTTTATAGAACTCAGTTCGGAAAGGTTCTCGAGCACGAAAATTCAAAGCATACTGTTGACTAATTTGTTTCAATGGTTTAAAATAACGGTATAGATGATTTAAGAAAACTCTATCGGAGGCAGAGCAATGAATGAAAATATAAACAGTGGGGATTATAATCCCGATATAGTAACCCTTTCCGATGATGACGGTAAGGAGTATACCTTTGAGGTTTTAGATGCAATAGAAAGCGATACGGGAAGATATCTCGCTATGCTGCCTGTTTATGATGACCCGCAGAAAACTCTTGAGGATTCGGGAGAGCTGGTTATCGTTAAGGTTGAGGAGGAAAACGGCGAGGAATTCTATTCCGAAATTGAGGATGACGATGAATATGAAACCGTTGCCGATGCATTTATTAACCGTCTTGAGGATTATTTTGAAATAGATAACGAATAATATTATATGTCCGGCCCTGTGCGTGAACCGTTGCTTTTATAACCCTACAACCTTTTTAAAAGGGACCTTCGCTCGGGCGGTGGGCTTGCAGACCTCCCACGGCTGTGCCGAAACTGGAAGAAGGGAGCACGAAGCCGTCCGGCAGGGACCCACCTGATTATTTTATCAGGTTATTTTAAGCCGCTACGGCAGGGCGGGACAGCTTCAACCCACTTTTTAACCGACAGTGGTGGGGGGAGAGCTTAGTTAAATAAGGGCATAAATTAAAAGTGCATATGAAGTTAAGAAATTAAGCTTCATATGCACTTTCTTTATATAGACGGCACAATCAGACTACAATGCTTCCTAAAATGCAAAATTTTACCGCCGTCGTCGTTGTCATACGACGGTAAACGCCGGTTTTACCGTCTTTTCCGCCTTGCCGGACGAAAAAATTTTATAGTTTTAAGGTCGAAGATTTTGAAAGCTACG
>CAYLQF010000003.1:0-35880 GCA_964385735.1 uncultured Ruminococcus sp.
TGCCATAGAATGTATCACAGATACATTCTATGGCTTTTTTGTTTGGACTGGTGAATATGAAGAAAAAGATATTGTTTATCGGCGGCGATAAACGAATGCGAATTGCGGCAAAGGAGCTTTCTCTTGAGGGCCACGACATTTACACATACGGCTTATGCGAAAACGACGGTAATAATATTGCCGATTTTGATGCTGCTGTGCTTCCCGTCCCCGCAACGAGGGATGCTGTCACAATAGACTGCCCTCTTACCGAAAGAAAAATTTTAATAAGGGATATCGAGAAATTATGTGCTGGAAAGCCTGTTTTAAGCGGCGGACTTAATTTAAACGGCAGTATATGCACCGATTATCTTAAGGATACCTCCTACAAGATTTTAAATGCCGTTCCCACAGCCGAAGGGGCAATTGCCAAGGCGATAGAGGGCTCTGATATTACCCTTTGGCAAAGCAAGACTTTAATAATAGGCTTCGGAAAATGCGCAAGAGCTATTTACGAAAGGCTCGGCGGCTTTAAATGCGACATAACCGTTTCCGCAAGAAGCAAGGATGATTTTGCCGAGCTGAGCGCTCTCTCTGTAAAAAGCGTAAAGACAAGCGAGGTATCCCGCATTGCGGGCAATTTCGATTTCATATTCAATACTGTAGATCTTAATACAATAGACGATATAGCAGCACTTAAAAGCACCGTTTTAATAGATGTTTCGAGCAAAGGCTGCCTTGATTTCAAAAAGGCAAAAAGTCTTAAAATCACAGCCTATAAGCTCTCCGGCATACCGGGCAAAACCGCTCCTGTAACAGCAGGGAAAGCACTTGCTCGTGTGCTTTCCGAGTTAATTTGTAAGGGAGAATGAAAATGGAAAATATAACCGTAGGATATGCCTTTTGCGGCTCCTTTTGCACTGTTAAAAAATCTCTATGTGCATTAAGGGAGCTTTCGAGGCTTAACATAAAAATAAAACCCATTATGTCAGATATAGTATATTCAACCGACACAAGATTCATAAAAGCCGAAGATTTAAGAAAAGAGGTTGAAGCAATCTGCAAGGAGCCTATAATTCACACCATTGCCGAGGCAGAGCCTATAGGACCGAAGTGTCTTCTTGACATTATTGTTGTTTCCCCCTGCACGGGAAACACGCTTTCGAAAATAGCTCTCGGTATTACCGATACTCCGGTTACCATGGCAGTTAAGGCTCATTTGAGAAACAACAGGCCGGTTGTGCTGGCAATCGCCACAAATGATGCTCTCGGCGCAACCGCAAAGAATATAGGTATTTTGCATAATACTAAAAATATTTATTTTGTGCCTTATAAGCAGGATGACCCCACAGAAAAAAACAACTCTCTTGTATGTAGCTTTGAATTGCTTGAAAAAACCTGTGAGGAGGCTCTTGAGGGCAGACAAATTCAACCTGTTATTGAAAAATGAAAGAAAACCGTCTGTTTATACATTGCGGCAACAGACGGTTTTTCATATCCGAAATTATTTTTTGCAAAGGATATCACTGATTTCAAACAGGCTTTTAGCCTCAAACAAGCTTTTATAAGCCGGCTTTATTCCCCTTGGATTGTACCAGCAGGTATCAATACCCGAATTTATTCCGCCCAAAATATCCGAGGTCTGAGAGTCACCTATTATAAGAATTTTACTTCTGTCCTTTTCGGGGCTGTTGTTTATTACATAATCAAAATACTCTCTTTCGGGCTTTTGATGTCCGGCATCCTCAGAAACAAATACATAATCGAGAAATTCGCCTATACCGGAATCGTTTATTCTTTTATGCTGAGTCATTGAAACACCGTTTGTTGTTGCGCAAAGGATGTATCCGCAGGCTTTAAGGGATTTTAAAAGAAAGAGAGCACCGTCAATCAGGTCATGACCGCAGGAGAGGGCCTTAAAATAATCAAGCGACATAGCCTTCGGATTTCCGCTTGCGGATATTGCCGAAAGAAGCTCCGAAAAACGGCCTGTGAAAATTTCGTTTTTTGAAATTTCTCCCCGTTCGAATTTTTCCCACCATTTAAGATTGATGGAGGAATACAACTGTGCTGTTTCCTCGTCGCAAGGCAGCTTATGTAGCTTTAAGACGGACTTTATAGCACGGTTTTCGGATTTAATAAAATCGAAAATCGTATTGTCAAGATCAAGATATAAGGCTGTATAATTTTTCACAGGTCTTCAGACAGCTCCTTGATATAACGGCGGAATTCCTCGCCTATTTCCTCATGCTTTAGAGCAACCTCTACATTAGCCTTTAAAATGCCGAGCTTACTTCCCATATCGTAGCGTTTCCCCGAAAAGTCAACACCTATCATACCATCTGTTCTTGCAAGATATGCCATAGCGTCTGTAAGCTGAAGCTCGCCGCCGACACCGTACGGTATATTTTTAAGGATTTGAAATATTTTGCTGTCAAGCACACATCTGCCGAGAACCGAGAAGTTTGAAAGCTTTTTATCAAGAGTCGGCTTTTCTATCATATCGCTTATAGAGTAGCATTTGTCTTCAAGATAATCAAGCTTCATAGAGCTGTATTTTACTATAAGCTCATCACTGACCTCTTTTATTCCGACAACGCTCTTTGAATATTTCTCATAAGCACAGCAGAGCTCACCTATTGCCGGAGTAGCCCCGATTATAACATCGTCGCCGTACATAACGGCAAACGGCTCATCACCGACAAATTCCTCTGCCCTTAAAACGGCATCGCCTAGACCCTTGGTTTCACGCTGACGAATATAATATATATTTGCAAGACAGGCAGTGTCCTTCAGCACACCAAGCATTTTGGTATTCTTGCGCTTTTCAAGCATTGCTTCGAGCTCGGGAGAATGGTCAAAATGATCCTCAATAACGCTTTTACCTCTGTTTGTTATTATAAGAATATCCGTTATTCCGGCTGAAACCGCTTCCTCTACTATATACTGAATAGCCGGCTTATCGACTATGGGAAGCATCTCCTTAGGAAGTGCCTTTGAGGCAGGTAAAACCCTTGTTCCGAGACCGGCTGCGGGAATAATAGCCTTTTTTATCTTCATTTCAGCACACACCTTTACAGTTTAAAAGAAATACATTTTATAAAGATAAATTGATTTGCAGCTAAGCTGCTTAATGTCCGAGCTACCTAAACAAAGCTGGAAATTATATCAACAATAATGCTGTTTGCAAAAAAAGCAAGCAGTGCAAAGCCCACAGCTGTTCCGCCCACAGCCATTAAGCCTATCTGCCGATATTTATCTCCGGCATTTTTAATGTTATAATTTTTTATGGTATTTATTGCGTGCCTTTTATATGCATAAAGACTGAACATTCCGCCAAGGACAAAGGAAGCTAATGAAACAAGCGAATTTAAAGCCTCAACTATATCGCCCCTTAACTGTGCCGAGGTTCTAAGTGGTGGGCTGAATTCAAAATCCTGAGAATACTCGGAATATCCTCTGAGCTGAGCTTCCTCGATATAGTCTGCCAGCTGTTCGCCGAAGCTTTGTGCGTACAACTCTGAGGTGCTTAAGGCATCCCCCTTTACAGCCATAAGCATACCGCTTATTAAAATGCTGATGGCTATGATAACCGCTCCGAGCTTATACATTTTTCGGTAGATAAACCAAAAGCCGACACCGCATATCCCGAAAAGAAAGCCGAGTAGAGCCGCAGGCCAGCACCATATGATTTTAGAGCCCGATATTTCGGATTTTGAGAATTTCACAAGCAATTTCGGGCTGTTTTTACCTATAAAGGCAGCGGCATCATCACAGGAGACACCGTCTATTTCGGGAAGAACGAAATTATTGTAGGCATATCCGAAATATGCCGTTTTATTATTACCTAAGCCGCTGTTTTCGGCAGCTGAAAGCTTTGCACCGCAATTTTTACAGTATTCGACTTTTTCATCATTTTCAGCTTTACATTCGGGACATATAATGCTCATTATTCATTCCTCCAAATCAACCGGCAAAACTTAAAATAATAGTCGGCAAATACTGTGTTATCAAAAAGCCCAAAGCCATAGCAACAATGCTTACTCCGCCCTTGCGGCGCATATCAAGCGCAAGGTCCTCGCTTTCGGCTTTAATTTTTTTTACCGAGGCTATAACATAATTACGATAAAGACTGTCTCCGAAAATTCCGCATATAACCGAGAGAATAAGCTTACCTACCGTTGCAACGAAGAACACAGCCAATGCAGCCTTGCTGAAGCTTCCTATATTATCGGAAAAAGCCTGTAGCATTGCCTGATAGGAATTGCCTTCGGAGGAAACGGTAAACTGCTCGAATTCGGAAAGAAAAGGAACCGAAAGCATTGAAAACGCCACAAAAACCGAGCATATCAAGGCGCCTATTTTATACATCTTTCTTGAAAGGAACCACACGCTCGGAAAAAGGAAGGCAATCCAGTTCCATGAGGAGTGCTTGCCGTACTTAAATGCCGCAAATTTAGGAACATATCTGTTGGAATTCGCAAGCACGAAGGCTCCGGCCTCCTTAGCGGTAACACCGTCTCCCACATCCATATCGGGCGGCATTCCCCCGAGTGCATCAACCGTGAACATAACCGGTGGCCTTCCGGCTCCGCAGGAGGGACAGCTTTTAGAGCTTACACTATACATATTCCCGCAGGCAGGACAACTTATAACTGCCGTTTTGACATTCTCCGGCTCTGTCTCCTTTTCATTTGCACCGTCTTTTTTCTCCGAAGACTTGCGCAGCTTATCGTATTGCTCCTCCGTTCCATGAGCCCTTTCAAGTGCACAACGACCCTCGGCGTTGTAGCAATCCCTATGGTGCGGGGCTCCGCAAACAGGACAATATACAACATCATCCTCTTCGAAAAGATAGGCTTTACAGCAAACACATTTTTCTTTATTCTTATCAAGGCTCATACCAAAGCTCTCCAGTAATTTTCCGATTTCTTAAAAACTCGCTCAAAATAATCCTTACCGTAATTGTGAAATTTTTCGGCTTCTATCATATTTTCAAGCTCTTGCCTTTTGACCCATTTAACCTCGGCCACCTCGCTCTTTTGCAGGATAAGCTTATCTAAGCCTTCATCGCAAGAGGTTATCCAAACATCGAGAAGCGAATTACGCCGTTTAATTCTCATTAGCTTTTCAAGTGTTTCGCTGTCTCTTTTTATACCGAGCTCTTCAAAAAGCTCTCTTCTGGCGGCTTCAAACGAGGTTTCTCCGGATATTGCCGCTCCGCCTGTTGCCGCCCATTCTCCGGGCATAAGCTTTTTTGTGTCCGAACGACGCTGTATCAGGAAAGCTCCCGACTTTGACACTATCCATATATGAACGACAAGGTGATATTCACCCGACCTCAGAATACATTTTCCTCTGAAGGTTGTTTTCCCCGTAAGATTGCCGTTCTCATCAAGTACATCCCATTTTTCAAAATCCATTATGATTTTTTCTCCACTATTTCGCCTGCCGATTTATAAATACTGTTTTCCGGAACCGTTCCCCGCACCGAGGAAAGAGGATAAATATTAGTGTTTTTACCTATGACGGTACCCGGATTTAAAACACTGCCGCAGCCGACCTCAACACAGTCTCCTAAGATTGCACCGAATTTTTTAAGGCCCGTTTCAAAGGATTCCTGCCCGCATCTAAGTTTAACGGGAGCTTTATCGGACTTAACATTTGATGTTATTGAGCCCGCTCCCATATGAGCTCGGTAGCCTAAAATCGAATCACCGACATAATTATAATGCGGAACCTGAACATTATCAAAAAGAATAACATTCTTAAGCTCTGTTGAATTGCCGACAACGCAGCTGTCGCCTATAAGCGCACTGCCTCTTATAAATGCACAATGTCTGATTTCGGTATTTTCACCGATTATACAGGGACCCGCTATATACGCCGTCGGCGCTATTTTTGCCGACCGTGCAGCATAAACATCCTCTGCTATTTTTTCATATACGCTCAAATCAAGTGATTTTATCTGTTCCTTTATGAAATCGGAAATAAGCGGTAACGCTTCAAACGGATACCTTACCTTATTAAGAAGCGCCTTTGCCGCAGTATGCTCAAGAGAAAGCAACTTTGAGGTAGTGAAATTTTCCATCGACTCACCCTTTCCTATTCGGTCATTGCAATTGTACCGATTACATTTTACTCTTCAATTATAACAGTATTATGAATTTTTTTCAACATTTTATATAATTTGGGTATTGTAAATATTGAAGTTTTATATTATAATAGGCTTACGGCTTGCATATAATGCCGTGCGAATGGGCGGGTCCTGCCTGACGGGAGGCCGTGAACCATGTCAGGCGGGGAACCGAGCAGCATTAAGCGGTTCATCCCGTGCAGACAGTAAATCGGCTCATTCGTGCGGCTTTGTATGCAAGCTTTTTATAAGATAAGGCGGTGATTTTATGGCTTATCAGGCACTTTACAGAAAATACAGACCAAGCTCCTTTTCACAGGTAGTAGGTCAGGAGCATATAACAAAGACACTGAAAAACGAGCTTTCCGATGGTAAAATAGTTCATGCATATCTTTTTACCGGTACAAGAGGAACCGGTAAAACCACCTGTGCAAAAATTCTCGCAAAGGCAGTAAACTGTCTTTCGCCTAAGGGCGGAGATCCTTGTGGCGAATGTGAAATGTGCAGGGCAGTAAGCGAGGGCTCGATTACCGACATAAGCGAAATAGATGCCGCTTCAAACAGCAGAGTTGAGGACATAAGGGAGCTTAGAGATCAGGTGAGCTTTGCACCGGCGGTTGCAAAATACCGTGTGTATATAATCGACGAGGTGCATATGCTCTCTCAGAGTGCCTTTAACGCTCTGCTTAAAACTCTTGAGGAGCCGCCGGAGTATGTAATCTTCATACTTGCCACAACCGAAATTCAAAAGCTGCCTCAAACCATTCTGTCAAGATGTCAACGCTTTGATTTCAGAAGAATAGAGCCGGATATAATAAAGGACAGAATACAGTACATTGCGGCTAAAGAGGGCTTTACGGTAACCGATGACGCCGCCTCGCTGATTGCCTCTGCGGCAGACGGTGGTATGAGAGATGCCCTGTCTATACTCGACCTTTGCGCTTCAAGCTCAAGCAATATCGATGAGGAGGTAGTCGCTTCTGTTTGCTCAATGGCGGGAAACGAATATCTTTACGAGCTTGCGGAGTGTATTAAAACCGGCAACACCGAGGCTGCGCTTATGCTGCTTGATAGACTTCACAATTCTTCGGTTGATATGCTCAGGCTTTTATCGGAGCTCACCCGTTATTTCAGAGACCTTATGATAATAAAAACAGTTAAAACCGAGCATCCTCCGATTGTTTGCTCCTCACAAAGACTTTCGGAGCTTAAAAAACAGTCTGAAAGCTTTACGCTTTCACAAATAATGGCTGTACTCAATATTTTACAGAGCAGCACCGCCAATATGCAAACGGCAGACCGCCGATGCGAAATGGAAATGGCAATGATAAAGCTTTGCAATCCGAGGGTTTCAAACGATCGGAGCTCTCTTGAAATGCGATTGGCAGCCCTTGAAGGCGGCAAGGCTGCGATTAGCCGCAGGGCTGAAAAAGCGCCGCCGGTCACGGAGGAGGTCCCAACAGAGCTTTATACAAAGGATGAACAGGAAACCGAAGCAGACCTGCCGACGGTGAACACTCAATACCCCGCAGACGACGAGGAAAAGCCGCTTGAAGGCTGGAACGAGGTTGTCCGTGTTTTAAAAACCACCTGCCCGCTTATAGCTGCGGTTTTGGAGGGCTCTTCGGCATACATCAGCGGTGACAGGCTGCTTATAGATACGCAAAACAGCCAATTTAAAAGTCTTTATAACGGTTCAAATCCCATGTACCGTGAGGCAATAAAAAGGGCCGCCGAGCAGGTGCTCGGAGCAGCTTATAAATTAGGCCCCTACAGAAAAAAATCGATTGCTGCAAAGGCGGATCCTCTCTCGGATTTTGCCGAGCATCTGAAAAAGCTTAAGGAAAATGAAAATTGATAATTAAGGAGCAATTTAAATGAAAGTAAGAATACCGAATTCGGGCGGTCCGTCCAATATGAACCAGATGATAAAGCAGGCTCAAAAGATGCAGGAGGATATAGCCTCTCTTCAGGAGGAGCTGGAGCAGCGTGAATACACGGCAACCGCAGGCGGCGGTATGGTAAGCGTTACGGTTGACGGCAAGCATTTAATAAAATCGGTTAAAATCAATCCCGAGGCTGTAGACCCCGACGATATCGAAATGCTGGAGGATTTTATTACCGTTGCCGTGAATGAGGCCATATCAAACGCCATAAAAACCGCTGAAGAGGAAATGGGAGCCGTTACAGGCGGACTTAGCCTCCCCGGTATGCTCTGATGAATTACACCATAGCCCCGCTTGACGAGCTGATAAACCAATTTTCAAGATTACCCGGAATAGGGCGAAAATCCGCCCGCCGCTTGGCTCTCAGTATAATCGAGCAGCCACAGGAGCAGGCAAAAAGGTTTGCCGATGCCATAACCGAGGCTAAAGCAAAAATACATTTTTGCAAATGCTGTCAAGCCCTTACCGATCTGGAGCTATGTCAAATATGCGCAAGTCCTCAAAGAGACCACTCGGTTATTTGCGTTGTTGAGGAGCCGAAGGATGTTATGGCGTTTGAAAGAATGCGTGAGTTTTACGGGGTGTATCATGTTCTTCACGGAGTTATTTCTCCCCTTGACGGTATAGGACCCGAGCAGCTTAAGCTTAAGGAGCTGATGACAAGGCTCTCCTCGGGAGAGGTCAAAGAAATAATAATGGCGACAAATCCGACTGTTGAGGGAGAGGCTACGGCAAGCTACATAGCCAGACTTGTAAAGCCGATGGAAATAAAGGTGACCCGCCTTGCCTACGGTATTCCCGTAGGCGGGGAGCTTGAATATGCCGATGAATACACCCTTGCCCGTGCGCTTGAGGGAAGGAATGAAATATAAATATGAATCAAGAGAAGCTTGACAGGATAAATTTTCTTGCAAAAAAACAAAAAAGTGAAGGCTTAAGTGAAAGCGAAAGAGCTGAGCAGGCAGCACTCAGAAAAGAGTATATAGAAGCTTATAAAAGAAGTCTTTTACAACAGCTTGATAATCTGTATTATCTTGAGCCAGACGGTACCGAAACCAAGGTAGTTCACAGAAAAAAGGATAAATGAACAAAATATACGCCTTAAAATCTGCTTTTAGGGTGTATATTTTTTTAACGCTTTTACGATTTCACAGTTTTTTAATATATTATTCATCATAAGTCTCTTGTATATGTTAAGACAAAATTGTATAATAATGGACAATTTGAAAATAAACAACAACACAGGCTTATCAAAGGCTTACCATTAAGATTATGAACGGTAATATCGATAAGCTATTAAGCTCTGTTAACAAAAAAGGAGAAAATTCAAAATGATAAAGCTGCTTAAAAATATGCGAAGACGAGAGCTGATTATGGTGCTTGCTGCGGTTGTACTCATAATAGGTCAGGTGTATTTCGAGCTGACGATGCCCGATTATATGAGTGAGCTGACATTACTCATCAACACCGAGGGGCAAATATCGGATATCCTGAGCATAGGAGCAAAAATGCTCGGCTGCACCCTTGCAAGTGCTGTGCTTGCCGTTGCCTGCGGTTTTTTAACCTCAAAAATAGCCTCAGGCTACAGCTATGCCGTTCGTGAAAGGCTGTTTACACATATTATGACATTAGGCAAGGCAGAAACCGAAAGATTTTCAATCCCCAGTCTGATTACCCGTACCACAAACGATATTACACAGCTTCAGATGATTGTATCAATGGGCTTGCAGGCTTTGGTAAAGGCTCCGATTATGGCGGTATGGGCAATTATTAAAATTCTCGGTAAAAGCTGGGAGCTTTCTGCGGTCACCGCCGGTGCAGTTGTTGTTATAGGTGTTACCGTGCTGTCGATTATGGGGGTTTGTATACCCCGTTTCCGTAAGGTACAAAGGCTGACAGATACTCAAAACAGAATAGCAAGAGAAAATCTTACCGGTATCAATGTGGTTCACGCCTTCAATGCAGAAGAATATCAAACCGAAAAGTTTGATGTCCCCAACAACGAAATGATGAACATACAGCTTAAAAATCAGAGGCTGTTCTCACTTATGATGCCTGTTATGAGCACCTGTATGAACGGACTCTCACTTGCGATTTACTGGCTCGGTGCCGCACTTATCAATCAAATTACACTTGCCGATATTACAGCAAGAATCACTCTGTTCAGTGATGTGGTTGTTTTCAGCACCTACGCAACCTATGTGGTTATGTCCTTTATGATGCTGATTATGGTATTTATGATGCTGCCTGCGGCTCAGGTTTCCGCAGAACGCATTAACGAGGTACTTGATAAAACAGCAACAATCGATGAAGGAAATACGCTTTCAGGCAAGGAAGTAGGTACTGTGGAGTTTAAAAATGTTTCCTTTTCCTACCCCGAGTCCGGCGAAGAAGCACTCAGCGGCCTTTCCTTCCGTGTAGAACAGGGGCAGACCCTTGCCATTATCGGTGCAACAGGCTGCGGTAAAACTACCCTTGTGTCCCTTATGGCAAGATTTTACGATGCTACCGCCGGAGAGGTGCTGATAGACGGCGTAAATATAAAGGACTACTCCTTTGAGGGGCTTTACAACAAGCTCGGATATATTACACAAAAGGCTGTACTTTTTGCCGGAAGCATTCGGGACAATATTACCTTCGGACAGTCACAAGGCGGCTTTGACGAGGATACCGTAAATATGGCGCTTGCCGTTTCGCAGTCGGAGGAATTTGTAAGCAAAGCCAAGAAGGGCAAGGAGCATAAAATTTTATCGCTCGGCAAAAATGTATCCGGCGGTCAAAAGCAGCGGCTTTCTATTGCCAGAGCGCTTGCCCGTAAGCCCGAAATTCTCATTTTCGATGACTCCTTCTCAGCTCTTGACTACAAAACAGATGCTATGCTCCGCAAGGGACTCAGCAGGAGCTTGAAAAATACGACAAAGGTAATTGTCGCCCAAAGAATCAGCACAATCAAGGATGCAGACAAAATCATCGTTCTTGAGCGTGGCGAAGCGGTGGGTATCGGTACGCACGAGGAGCTGATGAATAATTGTTCGGTTTACCGTGAGATTGCCCAGTCTCAGCTTACTGCGGCAGAATTGGCATAAGGAGGCACTACAGTGAAAAAGACTTTATCTAAAATTTTTAAATATATGGGAAGCTTTCCGCTTGTAATAGCCGCCCTTATTCTTGCGGCAGTATCGGCGGTTATGACAATTATTGCACCGGACAAGATAGGCAATATTACCGACATTATATCCGACGGACTTGTCGGAGGAATCGATATGCCGGCGATTGCAAGGCTCGGCTTCTTACTGATTTGCTTTTACCTTATCAGCGCTTTGGCAAGCTTTATTCAGCATTACATTATGGCAACTGTTACACTTAAGGCTTCTAAAAGGATGCGCCACGATTTATCGGTAAAAATAAATAAGGTTCCCCAAAAGCAATTCGGTGAAACCTCTACCGGCGATATTCTCAGCCGCATTACAAACGATGTTTCCACCCTTCAGCAGGGAATGACCAACAGCTTGCCTACAATTATAAGTGCCGCAACTCAGTTTATCGGATGTCTTATAATGATGTTTGTTACCGAATGGCATCTGGCACTTACCTCTGTTTTAATCACAACGGTCGGTATGGTACTGATTATGCTCATTATGAGTCGTTCGCAAAAATATTTTACCGCAAGGCAGGTAGCTCTCGGTGAGCTGAACGGTTATATTGAGGAAATGTATTCCGGACATGATGTTGTTCGAATTTCCCGTGCGGAAAAAAAGGTGCTGTCTCGCTTTGGTGGGCTCAACCAAAAGGTCTATGAGGCAAACTGGAAATCCCAATTTCTTTCCGGTATGATGCAACCGCTGATGAACATAATCGGCAACCTTGCCTATGTTGCGGTTTGCGTAATAGGTGCGGCGCTTGCCATAAACGGCACTATTAAATTCGGTGTAATTGTTTCCTTTATACTGTATGTCCGACTTTTTACCTCGCCCTTAACACAGATCGCACAGGGTATGACCAACCTGCAAACCGCAATGGCAGGTGCAAATCGTATTTTTGATTTTATGGAGGCTAAGGAGCTTGAGGACGAAAGCAGCAAGCCCGCTCACAAAGCAGAGGCTACCGTAGGCTCGGTAGAGTTTGATAGTGTTCGTTTTGCATACCCCGAAAACCCCGACAAGGTGATTATCAAGAATTTTTCCGCAAAGGTAAAGCCCGGACAAAAGGTTGCGATTGTAGGACCTACGGGAGCCGGAAAAACAACTATGGTAAATCTGCTGATGCGTTTCTTTGAAATAAACAGCGGAAGCATCACCGTAGACGGAGCATCGATTCACGATATTCGTCGTGAGGATGTGCACAATATGTTCGGTATGGTTTTACAGGATACATGGCTTTTTGAGGGTACTGTGCGTGAAAATCTTGCTTATAATCTTGAAAATGTTACCGATGCGGATATTATGCGTGTTGCAAGGGTCTGCGGAATAGACAAATTCATCCGTTCCCTCCCCCACGGGCTTGACACCGTGCTTTCCGAAAGCACAACTATTTCAGCCGGACAAAAACAGCTCCTTACAATCGCCCGTGCAATGCTTCAGGATGCGCCTATGCTTATTTTGGATGAAGCAACCTCATCAGTTGATACGAGAACAGAGGTTATTATTCAAAAAGCAATGGACGAGCTGACCAAGGGAAGAACAAGCTTTGTGATAGCACACAGACTGTCTACCATACGCAATGCCGACCTGATTCTTGTTATGAAGGACGGCGATGTGATTGAAAGCGGCAGCCATGAGGAGCTGATGTCACAGGGCGGCTTCTATAAATCACTTTACAACAGTCAATTTGAACAAACGGCATAGCCCCAAAAAATAACTGTTGACTTACAAATAGGGTTATGCTACAATAGGTACGCAAAATTTAACAATACTGCCACCGGGTAGTGAATGCTGAGCATTCGATTATACATCATCAGGTCTTAGAAGATGTATAGTTGGATGCTCATTTTTTTAGGAGGAAGCAATGAGAAGGCTATTATTAAATTATTTTAAGAAAGAAGAAATAATATTGTGGTGTTCTTCTGTAATTTTGATTTCAGGCTCGTTTGCCGTATTTGACAGAAGTAATTATTTAACACTTACAGCCTCGCTTATAGGTGTTACTTCTCTGATTTTCAATGCAAAGGGTAATCCCTTCGGTCAATTTTTGATGATTATTTTCAGTACTCTGTACGGCATTATTTCATTTAATTTCAGATATTACGGAGAGATGCTGACATATCTCGGAATGACAGCGCCGATGGCTGTTGTGGCGTTGATTTCATGGCTTAAAAATCCGTATCGGGGGAACAAGGCAGAGGTAAAGGTTAATCATATAAAGAAAAATGAATATATACTTATGTGGATTGCCGCTGTAATAGTAACAATTGTTTTCTGCTTTATTTTGGAATATTTTAACACAGCCAACATTGTCCCAAGTACAATTTCGGTAACAACAAGCTTTGTGGCGGTTTATCTGACCTTTAGAAGAAGCCCGTATTTTGCAATCGGATATGCGGCAAACGACATTGTACTGATTGTTTTGTGGGTAATGGCAGCCTTTGATAATACATCATACATTTCGGTTGCGGTTTGTTTTATCGCCTTTTTCGCAAATGATATTTACGGTTACTTAAGCTGGCGGGAGATGGGTAAAAGACAGACCGTCGGCGAGACGGTCTGAAATTTACAAGCAATGTACTCGGCGTTTAATCGCTCTGCGGATTTTCAGAGGATTTTTTAATCGATATCTCACTGATAAGAGCCGAGCCTATAATCAGAACTGCACCCAAAATACCGAAAGTCGACATTTTTTCGTTGAGAACTACAGAAGAAAGTATAAGTGCAAACACGGGATCTATATAGCTTAAAACCGCTATCGACTGAGCCCTTAAATGCTTCATGCTTGCAAAATACAAAGCATATGCTATACCTGTATGCACAATTCCCACGATAAATATCATAATAACAGATGAGGCATTAAGCTTAATTGAGAAGAAATCCTCCGTTATTATGATATACGGCAGTACAACAACCGCCGCTGCTGTTAGCTGCAGAGCGGTTTTTTTATAGGAATCACCGACATTTATCTTTTTATTGAGTATTATAACCGTTGCGTAAAGTGCAGCCGCAGCAAGGCCGCAGGCTATTCCGCCGATATCATTGCTTTTTATGCCCTGACCCTGTGCAACGCCGGACACAAAGACCATACCTATTATTGCAGCGGCGGCGCAGAGCGTTTTCTTGAGCTTCAGCCCTTCCTTTAAAAGCAGCGGAGAAAGCAGAATAACTATAGTAGGCTGCATATAATAGCACATCGTTGCGGTTGCAACGGAGGTATAATTATATGCTTCAAACAGAAAAATCCAATTAAAGCCTATAGCCGCTCCCGTGACAACAAGCAAGGCAGCATTTCTTTTGCCGATTTTCTCCGTCCTTCCCGAGCCTCTCAAAAGAATTAGCACTGTGAGAAAAGCGCTTCCGAGAATGCCCCTTACAAAGCTCAGCATACCCGAAGAGAGCGGAATATATTTTCTGAAAATTCCTATTGTTCCGAAAATCAGCATAGCCGAAACAAACATTATATATGCCTTGATTTCCTTATTTTTCATATTGACAATTCCTCTCTCCGAATTATTTTCGCTAAAACAAATACGCCCCTACGGTTTTATCGGCTAAGCAAAATGCCTCCCGCTTCAGGGGAGGCAAAAGGTTATTAGGCTTTAAGCCTTAATCCTTGCTTTTATTTTCTTCCTTTGATTTATCTGAGCTTTCCGCAGAAGCAAGCTTTTTATCGACTATGTTAATACTGCTGAGGCTGTTGTTGGCGGTAGTAAGATTAACGGTTATGCTGCCCTGCTCGGAGGAATAGCCCTGCGATACGGTATGTGTAATAACATAATTTCCGTAAGGCATACCATAATACGACAGCTTGCCCTCTGCAGAGGTTGTACCGAGATTATAGGTCGTCCCTGTTTTGGTATTTTTCGCAGTAAAGGAAACGCCTTGAATAGCAGCACCCTTATCATCCTTCAAGGAAAGCTCAACACAGGCTGCAACACGAAGATTAGTAGGTGTTGATATAACCGCAAGCGGATACTGCGGATCGGGTCCGTAGCCCATACGCTCAACAGAGCAGAATTCGGGCCCGTTGCTGTTTCCTACATGGTAAACCCAATTATGGCCGTTTTTATATCCGGCATAAACACAAACATGAGAGCCTCTGTCTGCATTGTTATTATAGTCCCTAAAAAGCATTATAGAGCCTATCGGTATCTGCTCTGAGGGCTTAAAGGTAATTGCATAACCGGAGCCCGACTTATAGCTTAAAGCCGTAAACGATATTTGCTTTGAATATCCTGAGGCAACCCATTGCTTTGCGGCAAGATACCACGAATGTGCCTTGGTGGGGTCTGCCGGCTTTGTAAGGTAGCTGGTATCCAGTCCCGCAACATTGGGAAGATAGTTAAAGTAAACATAGGTAACGAAGGATGCGCACACAAGCCCACCTTTTTCAAAACGGGCTATATTCGGCTTGCCCGAGGAATCGGTTTCATAGCCAGTGCAGCCACCGCCGTAGCCTATATTGGAAAGCCAACCCTTAGCACGCTTTTGCGAAGCTAAAATATAGGTCCACATAAGACCGTCGCTCCTGTGCTTTGTTATGTTATAGCCGGTATAAATAAGAGAGTCCATAAAAACATTATCATCAATATCCAAATCTCCGGTATAATCCTTCACTATCGGTGAAGGAGCGGCAGATGGATTTGAAGCCGGCACAGACGAAGACGAAGCTTGGCTTGAGCTTGTTGTACTCGGTTTTTTTACAGATGATGTAGTAGTAGAAGAAGTGTCGGCCTGACCTTCGACTTTACTTTGAGTATCTGAGATTACAGAGGATTCTTTATCTGTTCTCGTTGCTTCGCTGCCGCTATTTGATGACACCTCTGTTTTTTTCGACGACTCAACCGACGAGGAGGTCTTGTTGCTTTTGATATTCAATTTACATCCTGCCGAAACAAGAAGCAGAACTAAAACCGTAAAAGCCGCCAATATGCGTTTGAACATAATAATTCTCCTTTGAAACCCTAAATTGCTTTTGTTTTGCTGTAAATCGAAGTGATTTTATCATATTTCGACACAAATGTCAAGAAATACAATTATTCAGGCTTTTTTAACAAAAAAACAAAAGCATCGGTATTTTATACAATAAAAGCTTCGATTGAATTTAAGGCAAAAACCTCTTTCAATCGAAGCTTTAGATTTATTGTTTTTAACAGGTAAATTCAGGAAAGTATTGCCCTATCGTTTAAAAATTCGCTTCCGCTTGCCTTGCTGAAGAGAGAAAGCAGAGCTTCAACGGTAAGATTTTTCTTGGCCTCGCCTGAAGCATCAACAATTATCTTGCCGGCATTCATCATAACAAGACGGTTTCCGTAGGCAATAGCATCCCTCATATTATGGGTTATCATAAGGGTTGTAAGATTGTTTTCTTTTACTATTTCATCGGTTATCTCAAGCACCTTAGCTGCGGTTTTCGGGTCAAGAGCGGCTGTATGCTCATCAAGCAGCAATACCTTCGGGCTCTTCATTGCCGCCATAAGTAGGGTTACCGCCTGTCGCTGACCGCCCGATAAAAGCCCTACCTTGCTGTTAAGCCGATGCTCAAGTCCCAAATCAAGACGGGCGAGCATTTCCTTATACTGCTCCCTTTCCCTTGAGGTTATCCCCCATTTGAGGGTTCTGCTTTGCCCCCTTCTTGCAGCCAAAGCCAAATTTTCAACTATTTCCATATCTGCCGCAGTTCCCATCATAGGATCCTGAAACACTCTGCCTAACAGCCTTGCCCGTTTGTATTCCGGCATTCCGGTAATCTCCGTACCGTCTATACAAATCGAGCCGCCGTCTATCCTCCATGCTCCGCTTACTGCATTAAGCATTGTGGATTTTCCTGCACCGTTACCGCCTATAACCGTAACGAAATCACCGTCATTTAAGGTTAGATTAAGGTTATCGAGTGCAACCTTTTCATTTACGGTTCCGGCATTAAATACCTTTGTAACATTTTTAAGCTCAAGCATTGCCGGAAGCCCCCTTCTTAGCCCTTTTAGAGGAAAAATATGTCTTTTTAATATACGGCGTACCGAGGAAAATCGCAACTATAAGTGCAGAGAACATTTTAAGCAGGTCGGAATCGAAGCCTGTACTGATGACTGCCTGATATACTATGTAATAAATTATTCCGCCTATAATAACGCTTATCAGCCTAAGTGCAAAATTCCTTGCAAGCTTAGAAAACAGCGCTTCGCCTATTATTACCGCCGCAAGACCTATAACGATTGCGCCTCTGCCCATATTTATATCGGCAAAGCCCTGATACTGACAAAGAAGAGCTCCCGAAAGAGCAACTATACCGTTTGAAAGGGCAAGCCCCACTATTTTATAAAACCCCGTGTTTATACCCTGCGCTCTGCTCATATTAAGATTGCAGCCCGTAGCACGCAAGCCGCTTCCGAACTCGGTTCCGAACAACCAATAAAGCACGGCTATAAGTATTGAGGCAACTATTGCCAGCACGATAAGAGCAATTGTTATATCGTTTTGCGACAGCATAACATCAAACTGGCGAGACGGAATAGACTGATTTGCCTTGCCGAGTATTTTAAGATTGGCAGACCATAAAATAAGCTGCGTTAAAATACCCGAAAGTATCGCCGGTATTCCAAGCAGAGTGTGGAAAAGACCGGTTACAATACCCGCAAGTATGCCGGCAACGGCAGCTCCCGCAAGAGCAATATAAGCGTTAACGCCCTTAAGCATTAAAACCGTAAAAACAACCGCACCGGTGCATATAGAGCCGTCAACCGTGAGGTCGGCAATATCAAGTATTTTAAAGGTTACAAAAACGCCGATAGCCATAATGCCCCAGATTATACCCTGAGCTACGGCTCCCGGCAATGCGCTTAATAAACCCATTAGCTTTTCTCCTATTCATTTTTTCGGCACACTCACGCATTTTTGCGAGAGTGTGCCTGATTACATCCTTTATCAGCCGATTGCCTCATAATCCGAGGATACGGTTATTCCGAGTTCCTTACACATATCGGGATTATACTTCTTAACGGCATCAACATATTCTATAGGCATATCCTCTATCTTCTTGTTTCCGAGAAGTATTTCAGCTGCCATTTCACCGGTTTTATAGCCAAGGTCATAATAGCTTATGGAAAGCGTTGCTATTCCGCAGCTTTTGCATATGCCCTCCTCACCGGCGAAAAGGGGAACCTTAGCGGCTCTTACAACAGAGCCTACTATTTCTCCGCAGGAGGCTACGGTATTATCGGTAGGAACATAAATAGCATCACTTGCTTCCGCAGCTGCCTTTGCCACTGTCGCAACATCATTCGAATCCGAGAAGGAATACCTCTTTGTGGAAATACCCTTTCCGTTTAAATATTCCTCAACAACCTTTACCTGATAATCGGAATTAGGCTCTGCCGAGCAATAAAGCAGACCGACATTCTTCGCTGTGGGAACAAGCTCAAGCATAGCATCTGCCTGCTTCTCAAGAGGAGCAAGATCCGAGGTTCCGGAAACATTTCCGCCAACCGTTCCGTTAAAGTTCTTTAAGCTGAGTGCAACGCCGTATTCGGTTACCGATGTTCCGAGAATCGGAATTTTTTCGGTTGCATTGTAGGCTGCCTGAAGCGAAGCTGTAGCATTTGCCATAATAAGGTCAACCTTATCGGAGACAAATTTATTTACTATTGTTGAGCACATTGCGGAATCGCCCTGTGCGTTCTGATAATCAAACTTGACCTTATCCTCTCCGAGCCTTGCAATAAGAGCATCCTTAAAGCCCTCGGTTGCACTGTCAAGCGCATCATGGGTAACAAGCTGACATATACCGACGGTATATACATCGGAGCTATTATCGCACGCCGACATCGAAAGGCACACGCCCGCAAGCATAACCACTGCCATTAAAAATGATAATATTTTTTTCATTTTTCCCTCTCCTTAAAGCAGGTGATAATAAATAAAAGAAATTATTTTGCGCAAATTACTATTACCGACCGTAGCATAAAATATTATGAATATAATATACTTATATCACCATATTGCCCGATTGTCAAGCTTTTTTGCTTGTTTTACGCTTTAAAGCGATAAATTGCTGCTTTGCTTTACCCTTGAATTTATCTCAAGCTTCACAAATAATTCTTGCTTTTTCATTTGCAGCTGATATAATTATAATAGGTAAGTATACAGCCGGATATAAAATACATTTGATAAAGCCGCAAAGAGATTTGGAGAGCGGCTTTAAAGGAGAGTTTTAAGTTGAATATTTTTTCTGTTATTATGCTTATCGGAGGTCTTGCTTTTTTCCTCTACGGGATGCACATTCTTTCGTCGTCACTTGAAAGAATGGCGGGCGGAAGGCTTGAATATGCCCTTAAGAAAATGACCTCTAACAAATGGAAGGGCTTACTTTTGGGAGCCGGTATAACAATTGCAATTCAATCCTCATCTGCAATGACGGTTATGCTCGTGGGTCTTGTAAATTCGGGCATAATGGGCATTGAACAAACAGTCGGCGTTATAATGGGTTCAAATATCGGAACCACCCTCACGGCATGGCTTTTATCGCTTGTGGGGATAAATTCGGACAGTGTTTGGATGGGTCTGCTAAAGCCTGAAAATTTTTCGCTTATATTTGCTTTTATAGGCATTGTTATGGTAATGATGTCTAAAAAAGCAAGGCGCCGTGATATAGGAACAGCGCTTGTTGCATTTGCCGTTTTGATGTACGGTATGAAGCTTATGAGTGATGCCGTAAGTCCTCTTGCGGAGAGCGATTCCTTTTCCGCTATGCTCACGGCATTTAAAAATCCCTTGCTCGGAATACTCATAGGTGCGCTGTTTACCGGAATTATTCAAAGCTCTGCGGCGAGTGTCGGTATATTACAGGCGCTGGCTCTTACAGGCAGCGTGACCTACGGTATGGCAATACCGATTATAATGGGGCAAAACATAGGCACCTGCGTTACAGCCTTTATATCCTCCATAGGAGTAAGCAAAAACGCAAAAAAGGTTTCGGTTATACACATAGCCTTTAATATTATAGGAACCGCCGTGCTTTTACCGCTCTATTTCGGGCTTGATGCGATATTTGATTTTGCATTTACAAATCTGCCTATAAATGCGGCGGGGATAGCTTTAGTTCACAGCCTTTTCAATGCTTTCACAACCGCCCTACTTCTTCCCTTTTCCAATCTTTTGGTGAAGCTTGCAAACAGGCTCCTCGGCGTGGACAAGCCCGAGGTCAAAGCAGCCTCATTCATCGATTCAAGGCTGTTTGTAACACCTTCGGTTGCGGTTTCGGAATGTAATTCCTTAACCTCGAAAATGGCAGGCGTTGCAAATAATACCATAGCAGAAGCCATAAAGCTTTTGGAAAGCTTCGATACAAAGCAATGTGAAAGGATATCAGAGCAGGAGTCAGCTCTCGATAAATATGAGGATGAGCTGGGGACTTATCTTGTTCGTCTCGCTTCAAGCCAGCTTTCCGATTCGGATTCAATCAAGGTATCCAAAATGCTGCATACAATAGGTGACTTTGAAAGGCTCGGTGATCATGCTCTTAATATTCTCAATTCGGCAAAGGAGCTGAATGAGAAGGGTCTAACCTTTTCGGGCGAAGCTAAGGCAGAGCTTAAGGCTCTTGAGGCTGCGATAACGGAAATAATGGAAATCACGGTCTTAGCAGAGCAAAATGACGATGTTAAGCTTGCACGCAGGGTTGAGCCTCTTGAGCAGGTTATCGACGGTATTGTTGCAAAAATAAAGAGCAATCATATAAACAGGCTTAAAAAAGGTGAATGCTCGATTGAGCTCGGCTTCATTCTTTCCGACCTGCTTAACAATTTCGAACGAATTTCGGATCATTGCTCAAACATTGCGGTTGCGGTAATAGAGCTGAGCCGTCATTCGTTTGATACGCACAAATATCTCACCTCGATAAAATACGGCAGCGGAACCTTTAAGCGCTATTTTATTGAGTATAAAGAAAAATATAATATATAAGGGGTTTTTGAAATGAAAAGAATTTTATGTACTGTTACGGCCTTGATATTGGCGCTTGCCTTTGTTGCCTGTAGTCCACTCTCAATTTTAAACGACGACCAAAGTGCGCAAGAGATAACCGTTGACGACCTTGAGGGTCTTTGGGAAAGCAAGGTTCAGCTTTCGGATATGCTGACCTCGGTTGACGAGGAGACGCTTACAGACTCCGCAAGCGATTCGGAAAAAAATGTTTTAGAGGTTATCCAAAGCTCCTCGGCAGATGTTGATTTTTCAATTTATCTTGATTTTTCAAACGATTCATATGATGTATATTTCGAAATTTCCGAATATTGTACAGCGGTAAAGGAGTTTTATTTTCAGCTTTTCGATGAGCTGTCAGAGGACAAGAAGTCTCTTGCGAAATTTATGAGCATGACAGAAGAGGAATTAGACGCATTTTTAGATGCTCAGAGTATGACAAGCCTCTCGGAAATTACAGATTTGCTTAAAACCAATGTTGAGAATATGAGCGACTCGGACATGGAAGGCTTTATAAGTCCGAGCAACGGCAGCGGAGAAATTAAAAACGGAAAATTCATAATCGAAAATCTCGACTTTGAAATTGATGGGAAAAAGATAATTCTACAGGAAGATGTAGGCAGTGAAAACACCGTTGTTATGAAATTTAAAAGCGGTAAGCTTGTATTTGATAAGTTTACCGAGGATGGTGTTAGCGCAAACGCCTATATATTTAAAAACGGATTTGAAAAGGCAGAATAAAAAACAAGAACTACATAACCGTAAAAGCTTGCGGGTGTATGCAAAATCGCATACACCCGCAAGCTTTATATATTAACCGAAGTATTCTTTTTTCTGCCGGACATAATTATTTTAGCAAGGCTTAAGCTGTTTATTTGGCGTTCCAAGGAGGCTTCGCTTTCAGAATTTTTGATTTTTTCTCTCTCGAGACGGCGTTTTTCTGCGGCAGCGGCATAATCCTCCTGCCAATCGCAAAAGAAAGCGAAAATTATGACCTCATCCGGACGAACCTCAAAAAAACCGTCAGATATAACGGCGGTTTTCCATTCGCCGTTTATTTTAAGCTTAATTTCGTCCTCCTTAAGTGCCGCAACCATTGCCTCATGGCCCTTTAAAACCTCAAGGGCACCGTCCTCAAGAGGGCAAACGGTAGCTTCAACCTCGCCGCAAAAAAATTGCTTTTCGGGAGTTATTATTTCAAGCTTATAGGTATTCAATAAATCACCCCTGAATTTAAAGCGTTTTTGCTTTTTCTCTTGCTTCGTCTATAGTTCCTACCATCGAAAAAGCAAGCTCGGGAACATCATCCGCCTCGCCGTCTACAATCTGCCTGAAGCCCTCTACGGTATCCTCAAGCTTAACGAATTTTCCGGGAATTCCCGTAAACTTCTCACCGACACTCATCGGCTGAGAAAGAAAGCTCTGTATTTTTCTTGCTCGGTAAACGGTTTTTCTATCCTCGGAGGAAAGCTCCTCCATACCGAGAATGGCTATAATATCCCTAAGCTCAACATATCTTTGCAGACATTCCTGAACCTTTCTTGCCGTTTCGTAATGCTTTTTACCTACGGTTTCCGGCTCAAGAATTCTGCTTGAGGAAGCAAGCGGGTCAACCGCAGGATAAATGCCCTGCTCCGCAATGCTTCTCGAAAGAACGGTGGTAGCGTCAAGATGAGTAAATATAGTTGCCGGAGCGGGGTCTGTAAGGTCATCTGCCGGAACATAAACTGCCTGAATTGAGGTTATCGAGCCGTTTCTTGTTGAAGCTATACGCTCCTCTAAAGCGCCTAACTCATTGGCAAGGGTAGGCTGATAGCCGACTGCACTCGGCAGTCTTCCGAGCATTGCACTTACCTCATTACCGGCTTGGATAAATCTGTAAATATTGTCAACAAACAGGAGAACATCCTGCTTTTTCTCATCTCTTAGATACTCCGCAACGGTAAGTCCGGTCATAGCTATACGCATACGACTGCCCGAGGGCTCATTCATCTGCCCAAAGGCAAGCACCGTCTTATCTATAACACCGCTCTCCCGCATATCACAGATAAGCTCATTACCCTCTCGGCTTCTTTCGCCAACACCGGTAAACACGGAATATCCGCCGTGATTTACGGCTATGTTATGAATCATTTCCATTATCAGAACGGTCTTACCTACACCCGCTCCGCCGAACAGACCTATTTTACCGCCCTTTGCATACGGCACTAAAAGGTCTATTACCTTTATGCCCGTTTCCAAAAGCTCATTTGCCGGCTTTTGCTCCGAAAAGCTCGGAGCATTATGATGAATGGGTATATATTTTTCCGCCGGTATCTCGCCCTTACCGTCTATAGGTCTGCCGAGAACATCAATAACTCTGCCTACAACTCCGTCTCCCACAGGAGCCTTTATACCTTCGCCGTCGCTGTAAACGGAAATTCCGCAAAACAGACCCTCTGTTGCCTCAAGGGCTATAGTGCGAACGGTACTGTCTCCAAGGTGAAGCGCAGCTTCCATATGACTTTTACCATCCTCGGTAAAAAGAAGAGAATTTATAGGCGGAAGCTCACCGTTTTCAAATTTAACATCTATTACGGGTCCGGTTATTCTTACTATTTTGCCGCAGTATTTCTTTGCCACTGAAAACACGCTCCTTAAACTGCGCCTTCAATCTCGGTTGCCGCCGAGATTTCGGTAATTTCATTTGTTATGGCAAGCTGCCTTTCGGCATTTATCTTAGCCGAAAGCTCTGCTATCATACCATCGGCATTCTCGGTGGCACTTTGCATAGCGCTCATTCTTGCACAGTTTTCGCTTGCCGTTGACTGCATAAACACATCGTACATAAATCCGGTTACATAATGCGAAACAAGATTTTCGCATACTGCCGGAATATTCGGCTCGTAAATCGGATATGCGGTATATTTATACTCATATTCAAGATCGGTAAAATCACGCCTTAAAAGAGGAAGAAGCCTGCGACATACAGGCTTTTGAACAGCCGAGCTTTCATACTGAGTATAAACCACGAAGGCTTCGTTTACCTCATGCTTTCTGTAAAGCTCTATGATAGCGCTTGCTACCGCCTCGGCGGCATCAAAAGCAGACACCCTGAGCATACTGCTTTTTGAATATGCCGGATGAAGTCCCTTTGCGCTTAAAAGCGAGGTTCCTATACTTCCGACCGAAAACAGCAGAGGCTCCTCTTTTTCGCTCATTTTTTCCGCCGTGAGCTCTGCAACCGCTGAATTGAAGCCACCGCAAAGTCCCTTATCTGACGAAACCGCAATAAAAAGAGTTTGCCCTTCGCCCTGCTGCTCTATAAAACGGTTATGGATATCGTTACGCTTTGCCTTTGAAAGTATATCCTTTATAGTTACCCTCAGCTTGTTTAGATAAGCAAGATTAAAATCGATATTCTGCATTGCTTTTTTCATTCTTGAGGTTGAAAGCAGATACATGGCATTTGTTATTTGGCGTGTCTGTTTAACCGCATTAAGATGAGCCTTAAGCTCTCCCATACTGCTCATAATTCAACACTTTCCCCAAATTTAAGGAATTGCTTTTCAAGGCTCTGCCTTACAGCCTCGGAAAGCTCACCGCTTTCGGTTACGGAAGCTTTTTCGCTTTCCGCATTGCTTTCAAGAAATTCAAGCAGCTTAGCGGCAAATTTCCCTACCGTCTTTGCCTCGATATTATCGAAAGCTCCGCATTGATACGCCAAAAGTAAGGCTATTTGCTCAAACAGACTGTAGGGTGAGCTTTTGGGCTGCTTAAAGAGCTCGGTAAGCACCTCGCCCCTATGGAGCATTTTTGCCGTTGCGGAATCCACCTCGCTTCCGAACCGTGTAAATACCGCCATTTCCCTATATTTTGAAAGCTCCATTCTGAGTGTGCCCGAAACGCTGCGCATAGCCTTTTTTTGAGCCGCCCTGCCGACTCTTGATACCGAAAGTCCGGTATTAACCGCAGGCCTTACACCGCTGTGAAAAAGCTCCTCCTCAAGGTATATCTGACCGTCTGTTATTGATATAACATTGGTCGGTATATAAGCGGAAATGTTACCGCCCATAGTTTCAATTATCGGCAGCGCTGTTATAGAGCCGCCGCCCTTTTCCCTTGAAAGACAGGCGCTGCGCTCAAGCAGACGGCTGTGTAAATAAAATACATCCCCTGGATATGCCTCTCTGCCCGAGGGTCTGTGTAAAAGAAGAGACATCGTTCTGTAAGCCACGGCGTGCTTTGAAAGATCGTCATAAACAATAAGGACATCCTTGCCCCGCTCCATAAAATCCTCTGCAACGGAGCAAGCGGCATAAGGTGCCAAATACTGTATGGCCGGACTGTCCGAGGCGGTTGCGGCAACAACAACGGTATACTGCATAGCGCCGCTCTTCTCAAGGGCTGCTATAACTCCGGCTATATTTGAAGCCTTTTGACCTATCGCACAGTAAACGCAAATAACGCCCTTGCCGTTTTGGTTTATTATCGAATCAATAGCAATAGAGGTTTTTCCGGTTTGCCTATCACCGATAATAAGCTCTCGCTGACCTCTGCCTATCGGCACCATACTGTCTATCGCAAGAATACCCGTTTCAAGAGGGGTATCAACCGGCCTACGGTCCATAATTTCGGGGGCGGTTCGTTCGATAGGAAGATAACGCTTGGCATCAAGCCGTTTTCTGTCAAGCGGTCTGCCTATAGGGTCGATTATTCTGCCGATAAGCTCGTCTCCCACAGGAACCTCCGCTACTCTGCCCGTTCCCGTTGCACTGTCACCCTCACTTACGGTATCCTCACCGTCAAGAATAACAGCACCGACCTTGTCATCGTAAAGATCAAGTGCCATACCGAAGGCTCCGCCGGAAAACTCAAGAAGCTCCCCGTATTTTCTTTCGGGAAGTCCGCCTATCCTCGCTACGCAATCTCCCGAGCGCAAAACCGTACCTCTTCTAAAGCAAACGGGATCGCTTTCAAAAGAGCTTATTCTATCCTTTAAGAAGCTGCTTATGCCCTTCGGAGTATAATCCGACACCTGTTTTCACCTACCCTATCCTGCTTAAATGCTTTTTCATTCTTTCAAGCTGTGTTTTAACCGATGCATCAACGACCTCGCCGTCAATATCCGCAATAAAACCGCCTATAATTTCGTTACTGTCAACTCTTTCAAAATCGCATTGAGCATATTTTGAAAGAAAACCGTCGCATATATTTTTAAAGCATTTATCACTCATATTTTGCGTTACGGTAATAACTGCCTTGCTCATAGCCGCTTACCGTCGCTTTCAAAATACTGTGCAACTATTCTTTCATTATCCTCTTCGCTTATTTCACGCTTTAATATCTGCTCCGAAATATCTACGGCAAGCCTTGCAATATCCTCTCTTGCCGACTCAACCGTAAGTCTGCGCTCATTTTCGGCCTCCTCACGAGCCTTTGAGGTTATCTCCTTAGCCTCTGCCTTAGCCTGCTCGATAATAGCAGCCGAGCTTACCTTGGCAGCTGCCCTTGCATCTGAAACTATTTTTTCGGCTTCCGCTCTGCCCTTGCTCACAATTTCTTCTCTGCTTTCTTCGAGCTCTGCGGCAAGCTTTTCGGCAGCTTCACCTTTTTTAAGACCCTCGTCTATACGCAGGCTTCTTGCCTCAAGAAACCTTTTGACCGGCTTATAAACAAGCAGCTTAACAATAACGAACAATATTATAATGTTCAATATGTTAATTACGAGGTCAATTGCCATTTCTTTAAAATTTATATCCATAAAGCTTCATTCCCGACCGAAATTATTTAACTGCAAGAACAAGTGCTATAACAAATGCATAAATTGCGGTTGATTCCGCAAGAGCGCATCCGAGCAGCAAAACGGAATTGATTTTACCCGAAGCCTCCGGCTGACGGGCTATAGCCTCAACCGCCTTTCCTGTAGCAAGACACATTCCGAAGCCTGCTCCTATTGCCGTAAGTATTGCAAGACCTGCACCTATTGCGTTCATAACTCATTACTCCTTTTATTCTTAATATATCGTTTATTTATTACTCGGTAGCCTCATTTATAAAGGTCATCGAAAGAATTATAAATATATAAGCCTGTATCAGCGGATGGAACAGATTGAAATATAGCCCCGCAACTGCCGGAATACCCGCAGCATACCCGCCGAGAACCGATTTAATCAAATCCATAACTATCATTCCGCCGAGCATATTGCCGAAAAGACGGCAGGCAAGCGAAATAGGCTCGGATATATCGCTTAAAACCTTTATAGGGAATATTATCGGAGTCGGCTTTGCCATAGAGGAAAGTCTGCCGCTGATTTTCTTTTTCTTTATTCCGCAGATATTTACAAGCAAAAAGGTTATTATTCCCATTGCAAAGGTTACGGTTATATCCGAGGTCGGTGCCCTTAGCCCGAAAAGCTCAGCTGCTGCCGCAAATATCATAAACACCGCAAGCGAAAACATATACGGCGCAAGCTGACCTGAATAATCCCTTAGGTTTGATTTGGCAAAGCCCTCCATAGCTTCAACAAGTATTTCAATAATATTCTGAAAGCCCTTCGGTGCCTCCGGCTTAAACCTCGGAAAAAGAAACAGCCTGAATATAACCGAGAAAATCAAAGCAATTGCTATTATTCCCCACATTATAACCGTTGTCTGTGCAAAAGAAAAGCCGAAAAGAGCTATACGGTTGCTGAAGAGAGAAAATTCGATTCTCAGCTCAGAGTTCTTACCGCTTACCGCAGAAATCACCGTGCCAACCGCAAGCCAAATCGCAAATACGGTAAGAACGGTGAATAAGCGCTTTTGTTTTTTAATTTTTTTACTGTTTAAGTCGGCTTTTTTTGCCGCAGCTCGCACAAAGGCTATTCCTGCTATACCCGCCGCAAGACATACAGCGGAAACGGCAAGCAATATCACCTTAATGGTATCCAAGCTATCATCTCCGATACTTTTTATCCTTCCTGCCCTTAAAGTAGGCAAGATATATAAACATTATAAAGGCGCTTATAGGCATACCCGCAATAAAGCCGCAAAGACAGTACATAACATACTTAAGCAGCTTTACTACAAGAAGGGCTATTCCCACACCGTAGCAAAGAAATTTGATAAAGGTAAGCTTTAAAACCTGCTTTTTTTCGCCGGAGGTAACCGCAAGCATAAGGCGCCTCAAAAGGAAGGTTTGTAAAACACCGAAAAGCGCTGAAGCTATAAAGATTATCATTTGCGGTTTCATTATGCTTCCCCTCCCCGATACGGTTTATAAAATATCAGCCGACCTTCAAAATTGATACCTAATTATAGTACCTTTTTATGTGATTGTCAAGTATTTGTCGGCATAAACAGGCTTGACTCTCAACTTTTAAAGCACCGATGAAAGCAACTGTCTGTTCACGGCAAAAAAGCAAGCTTAAAGGGACTTCGGCTAATCCGAAGTCCCTTGCTTTAAGAGCTTTGAGCCGTTTTTTTGACGACCGATTCATGCGTAAGCACCATAAGTGCAAGCAAAGCAAGCAAATATATCGGAAGCATATTTGCGCTTATGTATTGAGCAATAAGCCCGAAAAAAGGCGGCATAAGACAAATCCCCACATAAGCACCTGCCATTTGCAGCCCTATAAGTGCCTGAGAATATTTTTTTCCGAATTTTTGCGGCGTTGAATGAATAACACAGGGATATATAGGAGCGCATCCGAGACCTATTATGATAAGCCCTGCTAAGGTTGTATAAACACCGGCAGGAATAAGCATTAAAGCAATTCCGAAAAGAATAATCGCCTGACCCGCTCTTATCATAGCCACATCACCGAATTTGAAGGTTAAAAACCCGTTTATCGCTCTTCCGGCGGTTATACCTATAAAAAACATACTTGCGTATCCGGCAGCCTGACCTTCCGAAATTTTGTTATGCAGCACCATATAGCTGCTTGCCCAAAGCATTGCCGTTTGCTCAAGAGCGCAATAGCAGAAAAAGGATATCAGGGTTTCTTTTACACCCTTGATTTTAAGGGAGGAAAGGACAGTTATTTCCTCAGCCTTGCTGCTTTCTTCATTTTCCTCATTTGAAGTATTCTTTTTCCAAAGGGGCGTGCTTATGGCAAGAATAACAGTAAAAGCACAAAGCAATATTCCCACTGCCCTGTATCCGCCGCTCCAGCCTCTGCCGACAGAAAGAGAATAACCTATCGCATACGGTCCGGTTATAGCGCCTACTCCCCACATACAATGCAGCCAGCTCATATGACGGCTTTTATAATTAAGAGCTACATAGTTATTAAGTGCCGAATCGACACTGCCTGCTCCAAGACCGTAGGGCACCGCAAGCAGACACAGCGCCGGAAAGGATTTTACAAAGGAAAAGCCCATTACGGCAAACGCCGTAAGTCCTACGCTTGCTGTTGTTATAGTGCCTGTGCTGAAATGCTTCGAAAGCCTATTGCTCATAAGGCTTGAAGCAACCGTTCCCACGGCTATTATCATAGAGACTATGCCGGCATAGGATACCGGCGCTCCCAGCTCGGTATACATAGAGGGCCACGCCGAGCCGAGCAGAGAGTCGGGCAAGCCAAGACAGATAAAGGAAAGATATATAATTGCAAGCAATAAAGAATACATAGCTTAAGCTACCACCTCGGACAATGTTATGATAACAGGCATAGTCACAAGCGAAAGCAGAGTGCTGAGTGATACCAAAGAGGCTGAAATTTCAGCATCACCTCCGAATTTAGAGGCAAACATCGTACTGATTGCCGCACACGGTGCACTGGAAGCAATTGCTATTGCCGAAAACAGGGTACCTTTTATTCCGAATATATACATAAGAGCAATGCTTACAAGCGGTGCAACGACCAATCTTAAGGCAACAGTCAGAATACAGTGAATATTTTTGATTGCTTTTTTGATATTGGAATTTGCAAGGTGAAAGCCTATAATTATCATAGGAAGAGGTGTGTTAAGAGCGGCAATATAGGATATGGGCTCCGATATAACCTTGGGAACCGGAATAGAAAACAGAAAAATGACAAGACCCACCGCAAGACCTATGATACCAGGGTTTATCGCAAGCTTTTTTACCGATAAATATTTCCTGTCGCCGCTCATAAGAAGTATACCGTAGCTCCAAACAAAAAGGGTGTTAACGGCAATAAATGCGGCACCGTAAAAAACGCCGGTTTCACCGAGCAATGCCTCCTGAAGAGGCAAAGACATATATCCGCAGTTTGAAAATATAACCCCGAATTGCAAAGCTCTTTTTAGACCTTTATCCTTAGGTCTTACAAATAGCCTGCTGATAATTATAAACAGAATATGAAGCACGGCTACAACAAGAAAGCTCAGCAGCAAGCCCTTAAGCATTTTAGCATCGTATTCTCTTATAAAGGATTTTATAATAACGCAGGGCGTTACAAAATACAAAACCAAATCGGTAATATCCTTAACGCCGCTTTGAGTAAGAAGGCTTTTCTTTGTAAGAATAAATCCGAGCGCTATTAAAATAAGCAGGATTACGACCTGTGTCAAAACTCCGGAAAAGACAGCTATCATTTATTCACCCACTCGGCAAATTTCAAAAACGCAGCCTTGCCCTCATCGTTTCTCTTGAATACACCTGCGTGTTCAAGCACCTTAGAGAAAACAATGCCTGTTTCATATTTAATAATATCGTCTATATTATTTGCATTTATATCGGAATATTTCGCTTTTATTTCATCTACCCAATCGGCATGCTTCGAAAGCAACTCATCCTCTCGAAGGTCCTTACCCTCTAAAATTGCAGCTTCAAGCGCCGAAAGCTCACCCTTAAGTCTTGCAGGCAAAACCGCAAGACCCATAACCTCTATAAGCCCGATATTTTCCTTCTTTATATGGTGAAGCTCTAAGTGAGGATGAAAAACGCCGAGTGGATGCTCGGTAGAGGTTATATTGTTTCTCAAAACAAGGTCAAGCTCGTATTCCGAGCCCTTTTTGCGAGCAATCGGAGTTATGGTGTTGTGCGGCTCACCGTTTGATTCGGCGTATATTCCGACACTCTCATCACTGTAGGCACGCCAGCAGCCGAGTATTTTATCGGCAAGCTGTATCAGCGGCGCACGGTGATTGCAGGAAAGCCTTATAACCGACATGGGCCATTTAACTATTCCTGCCTTAACATTTTCAAAGCCTTTAAACTCAAGCGGAGCTTCGATTTTTGCCTTTGCCATTGCAAAGGTATAATGTCCGCCCTGAAAATGGTCATGACTTAATATAGAGCCTCCTACTATCGGCAAATCGGCATTTGAGCCGACAAAATAATGCGGAAACTGCTTTACAAAATCAAGCAGCTTTCTGAAGGTGTCGCCGTTTACTGCCATGGGTGTATGCTCACTGTTGAAGGCTATACAATGCTCCTTATAGTAAACATACGGTGAATACTGAAGGCACCAATCGCTGTTATTTATTTTTATCGGAATAACACGGTGATTTTGCCTTGCGGGGAAGTTAATTCTTCCGGCATAGCCCTCACATTCCTTACATAACAAGCATTTCGGATATCCCGATTGCGGAGCATTTTTTGCCGCAGCAATAGCCTTGGGGTCTTTTTCGGGCTTTGAAAGATTTACCGTTATATCAAGAGTACCGTATTCGGTATCTGCGGTCCATTTCATATCCTTTTTAATACGATATCGCCTTATGTAGTTACTGTCGCAGGAAAGAGAGTAAAAATAGTCTGTAGCCCTTTCGGGAGATTCCTTATAAAGTGAATAAAACCTATCCGTAACCTCGGAGGGTCTGGGCATCATAAGTCCCATAAGCTTAGTATCAAAAAGGTCACGGGAGGTTATACCGTCCTCAATAATGCCCTTTTCTACCGCATAATCGAGAATTTCGTTTAAAGTGCTTTCAAGATCGACATTCCGATATTCCTCGGTGCAGGCTATACCGTCAAGCCTCAAGGCTTCGAGAATACTGTTTGTAACAAATGTTTCGTCACGCTTTTCAAAAAGTCCCTTTTTCAGTCCGTAACAAATAAGCTTTCTTACACTCTGCTCAATCATATTCCAATCCCCCTGTTTTATAATTTAAGAAAATGTTATAACAGCCTTCTGCTTATCGGGTATACAAACCCATGTTTTACCTCTGTTTAGGGTTATTTGATTGCCCTCTGCATCGGTAAAGATAAATGAGCTTTCAGCCTCACCCTTGCTCCAGCTTATCTTCTGGTAGGTTCCGTTTGTTATATAGTAGCCCTCTCCGGAGGAAAGCTCTACCCTTCTGTGATAATTGTCCGGATAGAATGAAATTGATGTATTAAGGACAAGAATATTGGTTATTGAGGTTGTTTTACCTGTTTTATAATCCTTTCTTACAGTACCGTTTACAGAACGGATATAGGTTTTGGTTTCGGCATCAAACGAAAAGGATGCCTTACAGCTTGTGCTAAAGGGAACATTTACGGTATTTGCCGTACCGCCGGTAAGTGTTACGGGATTATCCTTCTCAGCAAACTGCTGCCATGCTCCCGTTTTTTTCGAGGTCATATCGAATTTTTCGCAAAGGCCGCTGTAAAGACTTTCGCTCATAGCGTAAAGAGTATGCTCCTTTGCAAGACCGTTCTTTATTCTTTGCGAGCCCAAAACTCCGGTATCTACGGACAAATGGTCTATATCATTAAGATGCGGCTTACAGTAAAGATTGTCCTGACCGCAATGAACATAAACCGCATCGTTTCCGAGAGCTAAGTCAACATACGGGTATCTTGCAGACCTTACCGGACCTATTTGCCCTACCGAGGAGATGTCCTGATAAACAGCCATAAGGCGTGTTATTCCACCCTCAACCTCTGTTTCATATACTATATCGGCATCGTTAACGCCCGTTTGAACAGGCTGAGCTATCCCGATATTGTTTATCATTATCGCAACAGGTCTGTTAGATACCTTATCCGCCGATATTTCCGTACCGGTAAGCGGATTTAATATTTCAGCCTTTTCCTCGACCTCGGTATTCACCGATGAGCCCGATACAACCTTGTCGGTCGCAGGAGGGTCAATACTGCATCCTGCAAGAATAACCGAAAGCGAAGCAAGCATAAGAGCGATTAATTTTTTCAACATACCTACAATCTCCTATTTTAAGAAAAAATCCTATAAAATATTATACTATTATAAAATGAATTAAGCAAGAGAATATCGAAAGAAAAATTCTATTTTTTTACAAAGAAAAATTCTTCGAAGCCGCAAGGCTCCGAAGAATTTTTGGTCGAGGTGACAGGGCTCGAACCTGCGGCATCTAGTTCCCAAAACTAGTGCGCTACCAACTGCGCCACACCTCGAAAAATTTAAGCTTTATCAAATATGCTGCAATCAGATAATCTAAGCAACGCACTAAATTTTACATTATAATTAAAGAAAAGTCAATATTTTTTTGCTTGAATTAACGATTTTTATCGCTCTCAATTCCTTGCAAGCTTGTTTGATATACTGCTAAAAAACAAAAAAGGCAAGGCGAAGTCTTGAAAAACGCTTTTTTCACTTTTCTCTGTTATTTTTTACTTCCAAAATCCCAAAGAGGAATTATAGTGAAAAGTAAAGTCCCAAAAGCTTAAGTCCTTGGGGCTTTGGCTTGTGGGTGTAAATAGGATACATATGAATATATCATTTATATTGAGATTGCGGTTTTATGAAATCGTTTTGTACTCGATTCAATATTTACGATATAATTTCATATGAAAACTTATGGTTTGATTGTGAAACTCTGTCAAATATTTTCAACATTTTTTCACATTCCTTATTCAACTCTGTGTTTAATGAATTAAATCCGCATAACTCTACCTTATACTCTTTATCATCCGAAAAGACATCACGCATTAAATCCCACAACGCATCCCAATTTTCACCGTAATAATCGTGAAAGCCGAATCTTTCTTTTAAAACTTTATGTATCTCCCCTAAATATTTACAGCCTTTGAAATCTAATATTATGGGATTTTCTTTTATCTCTTTCAATGCAAACCTATCCATATCGGTATTTATCCTCCTATACTATTTCGAAAAATGTTTTATAATGATCGAATGTCACAAATATTAAACCGTCATTTGACCAAACGATTCTTTGATTGTTTCTATATCCTACCTTATAATTTATATCTGCCTCATACCATATTCTGTCTTTTTTTACAGGTAAATGATTATTGTCATTATAGTACACGCCGCCGGAAATCATTTTAGTTGGGCATACTCTTTTAAAGTTTCCGATTTTTGGATTCCATCCTTTGTTTTTTGCTTCTTTACGGGTAATGTAATAATCAGGCAATTTGTTATAATGCTTTAACCGCCAATCTGCACCGTCTGTTTTATTTATAGTTGCGGTACCTGATTTTATTGTAACCATTGACTTAATTGCACATCTACATCTTGGGTGAACAGGCGGTTCTTTTTCAACCGCTTCGTCGATATCCCAAATTTTCCCATGCATGTTGCGGCAAATCAGGCAGGTTTTTACATCAAGTATAGCAATCCAATTTTTAAATTTGCTACTTTCTCCATATTTTGGGCTCCAATTATAACCGTTAATAATTTGCAACAGCAAATATGCAAAAATATCCATTCCTATTATATCACCTCGCTTTTGTTCAGGCAATATAATTATAGCCGTTTCAAATACGACATTCACCGACATTTTTAAAAGCTTGCTTTAACGAAATTGAATAATACAAACAAAAAAATCGCCTGATTTGCATCAAGCGACTTTTCCGTTTGGCTTGTGGGTGCGATAAATATGCATATAAACAATTCTGTTTTATGAAACGATTTTATATTTGAAAAACGAGTATCTGCCTTTTATATCATCAAACACCGCTAACATTTTTTTACATTCCTTACGCAGTTCTATGTCTAATGAATTAAATCCGCATAACTCTACCATATATTCTTTATTATCCGAAAAGACATCACACATTAAATCCCACAACGCATCCCAATTTTCACCGTAATAATCGTGAAAGCCGAATCTTTCTTTTAAAACTTTATGTATCTCCCCTAAATATTTACAGCCTTTGAAATCTAATATTATGGGATTTTCTTTTATCTCTTTCAATGCAAACCTATCCATATCGGTATTTATCCTCCTATACTATTTCGAAAAATGTTTTATAATGATCGAATGTCACAAATATTAAACCGTCATTTGACCAAACGATTCTTTGATTGTTTCTATATCCTACCTTATAATTTATATCTGCCTCATACCATATTCTATTTTCTTTTTCAGGTAAATGCCCATTTCTATTCTTGTATTGACCGTTTGTAATTTGTTTGTCAGGACATTCAGATGCCAGATTACCTAAATTAGGTTTCCAACCGGATTTTATGGCATCTTCATATTTAATGTACGAGTCGGGCAGTCTATTGTTATACATTAACCACCGATCGGCACCGTTTGTTTTGTCAACTGTTGCAGTACCCGATTTTACTGTAACCATCTGTTTAATTGCACATCTACATCTTGGGTGAACAGGCGGTTCTTTTTCAACCGCTTCGTCGATATCCCAAATTTTCCCATGCATGTTGCGGCAAATCAGGCAGGTTTTTACATCAAGTATAGCAATCCAATTTTTAAATTTGCTACTTTCTCCATATTTTGGGCTCCAATTATAACCGTTAATAATTTGCAACAGCAAATATGCAAAAATATCCATTCCTATTATATCACCTCGCTTTTGTTCAGGCAATATAATTATAGC
>CAYLQF010000004.1:0-35421 GCA_964385735.1 uncultured Ruminococcus sp.
CGTCAAAACCCGCATAAATACTGGGTTTTTAGTGACCTCAAAATTATTCCCACTCGATCGTTGCAATCGGCTTAGGAGTAAGGTCGAAAACCACACGGTTTATTCCCTCAACCTCTGCGGTTATGCGACTTGTTATTTTATGAAGCACCGGATAAGGCACTTCTTCGATAGTTGCGGTCATGGCATCGGTTGTATTAACCGCACGGATTACCGCAGGCCAGCCCTCATAACGCTTGCCGTTCTTTACACCTACGCTTTTCATATCCGGAACAGCAATAAAATACTGCCAAACCTTTTCGGCAAGACCATTTTTATCAAATTCCTCACGCAATATGGCATCTGCCTCTCGAAGAGCATTCAAACGGTCTCGTGTGATAGCACCGAGGCAACGCACACCAAGGCCGGGGCCAGGAAACGGCTGACGGTAAACCATACTGTGCGGCAAGCCAAGAGCCTCGCCCACAACACGAACCTCATCCTTAAAAAGCAGCTTTACTGGTTCAACAAGCTCAAGCTTAACATCCTCCGGAAGACCGCCAACATTGTGATGAGCTTTTATGCCGTTGGATTCGAGAATATCGGGATAAATAGTACCCTGAGCCAAGAAAGCAATACCGTCAAGCCTTGCAGCTTCCTCATCAAACACCTTAATAAACTCGGCACCGATAATTTTTCGCTTTCTTTCGGGCTCGGCAACACCTGCCAGCAGATCAAGAAAACGGTCGGTAGCGTCTACATAAATAAGGTTTGCATCCATTTGATTGCGAAAAACCTCTATAACCTGCTCACTTTCGCCCTTGCGCATAAGACCGTGATTAACATGCACACATATAAGCTGTTTTCCGATCGCCTTTATAAGAAGAGCAGCTACAACAGAGGAATCTACTCCGCCGGAAAGTGCAAGCAACACCTTTTTATTGCCAACCTGCTGCCTTACGGCATTTACCTGCTCCTCAATAAAGGCATTTGCAAGCTGAGGTGTGTTAATTCTTTTCATTGATTCCGGTCTGACATTTTCCATAAAAATCACCATTTCCTTTCACGACATATAACACGATGTAAAACTACCGATGGGGTGATTTTATATCGTACCTGCTTTATTGTAGGTCCACCGCCGAAAAGCTTATTTCATCTGCACAAAGACCCCGTCGACGGTCACAGCGCCTATGCCTTAGAACGGTACAATTATAATCCTTTTTTTGTGTGATTTCAATAGTAAATTTAAAAAAATTACACGAGCACCAATTCAGATTACAATAAGCTTTTTCCTTACTCAAAAGACCCTGCCTTTGCCCTTTAAGCAACAGCTACTTGCTTTTACCTTACTATTATATACAAAGCCGCCCTTTTGCAGACAAAAAGAGCGGTTTTTACCGAGCTTTATTCAACTGTAACGGATTTTGCGAGATTTCTAGGCTTATCTATGTCACACCCCTTATAAAGAGCAACATAATACGCATAAAGCTGAAAAGGAACAACCTCAAGCGCAGCAGTAAGCAGTCTGTGTGTTTTCGGTATATAAATAACCTCTTCCACTTCGTTCTTAAGCTTATCATGGCCCTCCTCGGCACAGCCTATAACATAAGCGCCTCTTGCCTTAACCTCTTTAATATTGCTGAGCAGCTTCTCAAACAAATTATCACAGGAGGCAAGAGCGATAACCGTTTTGCCTTCCTCTATCAAGGATATTGTACCGTGCTTAAGCTCACCCGCAGCATAGCTTTCGGAATGAATATAGGAAATTTCCTTAAGCTTGAGCGATGCCTCGAGAGCTACAGCATAATCCATATTCCTACCTATAAAGAAAAGTGAGCTCTGATTGCCGCAACGCCTTGCGGCTTCGGCTATTTTTGCTTCGCCTTGAAGGGTCTTTTCGATAAGCTCGGGAAGCCTTAAAAGCTCACAAAGCATTTCGTCCGCTTCCTTTTTACTAACCGTTCCGAGCTTTTCGGCAGCCCAAAGTGCAAGCATATAAAGCACCGAAAGCTGGGTTGTGTATCCCTTGGTTGTAGCAACGGCAATTTCGGGGCCTGCCCATGTGTATATAACATCATCAGCAGCCTTTGCTATTGAGCTGCCCACAACATTAACTATTGCAAGCGTATGAGAGCCTCTGCTTTTTGCTTCCCTCAAGGCAGCAAGAGTATCTGCCGTTTCGCCTGACTGACTGATTATTACGGTAAGTGTATCCTTGCCGGTTATGGGGTTTCTGTAGCGGTATTCACTCGCATAATCAACCTCAGTGGGTATTCTCAGCAGCTCTTCAAGGACATACTTTCCGACCATTCCCGCATGGTAAGCCGAGCCACAAGCAACAATATTTATACGCTTTATACCTTTCAGGTGGTCACCGTCCATTGAAAGACCCTCAAATGCTATTTTGCCGTTCTTTATACGGCTTTTGATCGTCTGCCTGACTGCTGCCGGCTGCTCCTTTATCTCTTTCATCATAAAATGGTCATATCCGCTCTTTTCGGCAGATAAAAGATCCCATGTAACCTTAGAAACGGAATGTTTTTTGCTCTCACCGTCAGCACCGTAAAGCTTAACACCGTCCGGTGTCAGCTCGGCAATATCCCCATCCTCAAGATAAATAATATCCTTTGTAACCGAAACAACCGCCGTTACATCTGAGGCTATCATATTTTCGTTTTCCGATACTCCGACTATCAGCGGACTGAAATTTCTTACCGCCATAACAGTAGCCGGACAATCCGTGCATATAATTCCGAGAGCATATGAGCCCTTCAGTCTGCCGATTGTCCTAACAACCGCCTCTTTAAAATCACCCTTGTAGTATTTGCTTAATAAATGCGGAACAACCTCGGTATCGGTTTCGCTCAAAAACTTAATGCCATCATCAATAAGCTCTCTTTTAAGCTCCGTATAATTTTCTATTATACCGTTATGGACAACTGCAAACCTACGGTCCGAGCTGAGATGCGGATGTGCATTAAAGCTCGTAGGCTCACCGTGTGTCGCCCAGCGGGTATGACCTATTCCCGTATGACCTTTAACCGATTTTCCACCGTCAGTTTTTTCAATAAGACTGCTGATTCTTTCAACGGTCTTTTGCACCTCGATTTTACCGTTAGCTTCAACCGCTATACCGGCTGAGTCATAGCCTCTGTACTCAAGCCTTGAAAGACCCTCAAGAAGAAATCCTGCCGCATTATCCTTACCTGTAAATCCTACTATTCCACACATAGTTTGTGTTCACCTTTCGTCGGAAACGACGAAAATCAAAATAAAAAAAGGCGCACGAAAAAGTACGCCGAATAATTTTATGAAATTATCGCCGTTTTGCCGTATATTTTTAATTGCATAGCTCTACAAACGCCCTTTGTTCTGCGATTACCCGCAGGCTTTAAAGCGTTGTTTACGGTGCAGCAACACCACGGGGCATCCGCCGAATGCTTCGATAAACCCCGACCTCGTCAACCGCTATGCCTTATACGGTCCCGGCGCTCAAACACAAATCAGGTGCTTCCTTTCCCTTTAAGGCAACCGACCCGATAATTTTTGTATTCTGCTGATATTTTACTTTAAAGCCGCATTTTTGTCAACTGTTTTTTGGCAGGCATTGCAAAATCGAAGCGAGAGTGGTAAAATTACATTATACAAAAAAGCATAAGCATTTCCCTAACTTTATTATATATCTCTTCGGCAGAGCTTATGGGCAATGGGTTTTCTCCCATACCCAGCTCTGCGGTAAAAGCCGGACGGTTAAATTCCTTTATAAACCAATCCTTCAGACCTCCGCCGACAGCAAGCCCAGAGGGTACATCAAGAGCATAGCCTGAGGAGCTTGCCATTATTTGAGCCATTCTCTCACTTCTTTTCGGCTTTTCGTTGCCATAGGTCCAATATATCACCTCGCCCTGCGTATGTAATGAGAGCAGCTGTCTTATTCTTATATTTCTGCAAAGCTCACAAATACAAACGACCTCCGGCTCACTCTCTGGGTGGCTGCCGCCGTATCTCGTGGATGCCGGAGCGATTATTCCGCTATCCGTTTCAAGCTTTTTAAGTCTATTCCAGCCGGCATTAAAATTATGATTTATATCAACACCTCTCAGGTTTGCGTTATAATGTCTGTAATCACCGCCTGATATTTTCTCGGCAAAATCTCCCAAAGCACCGCCGGATTTAAATCCGCTTATCGATATTTCGCAGCCATCCGGATTTATTCTCGGTACAAATATAACGCCCTTCCCGTAAAGAGCCCTTTCGGCGTTGAAGCCGCATATCGGCATATTGCTTTCAAGAACATTCGCAAGCTCAAGCATAAAGCTTAAAAGTATATTTGTAGTAATATGCTCACTGCCATGGGTTGCAGCAACAATCAGTGCATAATCCTTTGCATTCCCGAGCTTTACTGCCTTTATATCCCTCCCTGCACAGCTTTTACCGATGGTGTACTCTTTAAACCTCCCACTGCTTGCACATATTTCTGATATTGTTCTTATGACATCGATATTTAAAAGTTCTTTTGCCAAAGCTAGTTTTCTTTCCATAGCTTTCCCTTCCCTGCCCGTTTTATTTTTACTATATTTAATTTATATTTAAGGTGTGATGATTTAATGAATATGACGGAAAAACAAATTTCTTCAGAATACAAATACAACGGAAAAATAATATCACTCAGAGTTGACGAGGCTCTTTTGCCTAACGGCAAAACGGCAAAGCGTGAAATAGTTGAGCATAACGGCGGAGTATGCGTTGTTGCTTTAGATGACGACAACAGCATTCTTATGGTAAAACAGTTCAGATACCCTTACGGTGAAATAATTTACGAAATTCCCGCCGGCAAGCGGGACAGTAAGAATGAGGACCCATTGCTGTGCGGAAAAAGGGAGCTCAAAGAGGAAACAGGTGCTGTAGCCGAAGGCTTCGTCTTTTTAGGTGAGCTTTATCCGTCTCCCGGGTATTGCGGCGAAATCATTTGGATGTTTGCGGCAACCGGTCTTTCGTTCGAAAATGCCGACCCCGATGACGACGAATTCATAACAGCAGAGCGAATTCCCCTCGAAAAGGCAATTGAAATGATAATGAACGGCACAATCAAGGACGCAAAAACCCAAACCGCAATTTTAAAAACAAAGCTTTTGATTGACAGCGGAAAGCTCAACTGATATAATGACTTAGGTCGGAGCTTCGATCTGCTTTGATGCGGAAAATTGCACTCCTGCCTAAAGGACTGAAACGGAACCCAATTTAAGAGGTAGATAACCTCTGCGTTAGGTTGTAAAAGTTGTTCGGAGGTATTATTTATGAAGACAAGAGAAGGATATATTTCCCACGGATTGGACTATGAAGGATATCTTGAGCCCGAAATAACAAGCAATGATATTTATCCGGATTATATACGGGCAGAAGTGGAAGAAACTGTTGAAGCTGTTCAAAAAATTCAGGGCTATAACACTGCAACCTTTGGATTTATGACAGATCCTCATTATGCGACAAAATTCAAATACACGCATTTGATAAGACTGCGCCGGACTCTTAATGCTTATAAAATGATATCACAAAGAGCGCAAAGCGATTTTTTGGTTATCGGTGGCGATCTTTTTACTAACGGAACAAAAAAATATGTAAGTGATTGTCTTCGTGAATTCAGAGCAGAACTTAACGGAATCAGATATATGCCGGTCAACGGAAATCACGACGATAACAGTGTCTGGGATATAGCCTGCGTAAAATCGGAAAAAGCCGAAAATCATCTCACGCCAGAAGAAAGATACACACTGTTTTTTAATCACCTGTATGAAAACGGTGCTGTTTTCAATGAAAAAAGCAAGGGGCTTTATTACTATACGGATAACAGGTCGGCAAAGGTAAGATACATTTTCCTTGACTCAATTGATATACCGTATGAGTATGACGAAAACGGTTCGCTGCTTTATTCGGGTCAGGGATTTTATGATTACTCAAAGGAGCAGCTTGACTGGCTTATAAACGATGCTCTCAGCTTTAATGAAACCGGCTGGGGTGTTGTGATTTTTCAGCATATTCCGCCTATAGTATTGAACCGTGACAGCGGTGAAAATCTCAGTCGGATATCTGTTATTCACGATATTCTCAAATCAAGGAGCTTAAAGCAGAATGTTGATTTTGAACACGGCGAAGGAAGATTTAAAAAACGAATAACAGCTGATTTCTCAAGCTATAAAAGTTGTGATATTATTGCGGTTATAACCGGACATGTTCACTCTGACGAAAGCAGAAAAGTCGACAATATACAATACATATCAACTATGAACTCGGTAATGTATGTAAACGGCGGAAACCCGCTTATGCGTTTTGACGGAACAAAAAACGAAATACTTTTCGATATAGGGACAATAAACAGAAAAGAGCGCACTCTTACGCTTACGAGGGTAGGAGCCGGAGAAGACCGTGTGTTTTCTTTTTGAGGTGCTCCGCAGCTTTGTAACTGTTTAAAAGCCAAGCTTCGTTACGGCACTTCATCTTAAGGCGGCCTTTTTGTATAAGGCTGCCTTATTTGTTGTAAAGTTTAATTTACAATCTTGAAAGATAATATAAAATAGTGTATAATGATAAAGTTATTTAACTTAAGAAAGAGGTAAACTCTATGTCCGATTATCTTAAAATGTCGCCGGAAGAGCTCTCAAGCGAGCTTTCTGCCGTAAAAAAAGAATATGAAAGCTATTGCTCAATGCATCTTTCCCTTGATATGTCAAGGGGTAAGCCGAGTGCCGCTAATATGGATTTAAGCGAGAAAATGTTTGACCTTGTCGGTAACCATACAGGATTTAAAAATATTGACGGTATAGACTGCCGAAACTACGGCGGACTTGACGGCTTAAGGGAGCTTAAACAGCTATTCGGAGAAATTCTGGAGCTCTCTCCGGAGCAGATAATAGTAGGAGGCAACTCCTCATTAAACCTTATGTTCGATACCATTGCTCAGGCGATGACACACGGTATGGGCGGAGAGCCATGGGCAGGAAGGAAGAACCTTAAATTTTTGTGTCCCGTCCCCGGCTATGACCGCCACTTTGCTATAACCGAATACTTCGGCTTTGAGCTTATCCCGATTGATATGAACGAAAACGGTCCCGATATGGATAGGATAGAGGAGCTTGTAAAAGACGAAAGCGTAAAAGGAATATGGTGCGTTCCCAAATACTCCAACCCCGAAGGAATCACATACAGCGACGAGGTTGTTCGCAGATTCGCCCGTCTTAAGCCCGCTGCAAAGGATTTCAGAATTATGTGGGATAACGCTTATGTTATACACGACCTTTACGATGAGGGCGACAGTCTGTTGAACATCTATGACGAATGTGTTAAGGCGGGCAATCCGGATTTGCCGTTGATTTTTGCTTCAACCTCAAAGGTAACCTTTCCGGGCGCCGGCGTTTCGGCAATAGGAGCAAGCCATAACAACATCGCCCTTTTAAAGGGAAGAATGAAGTACCAAACCATAGGTCCGGATAAGCTGAATCAGTTAAGACACGCAAGAATGTTCAAAAATGCCGAAGCTCTTAAAATGCATATGAAAAAACACGCCGATGTCATACGACCTAAGTTTGAAAGCGTTTTAAGCGAGCTTGAAGACAGCGTAGCTGAAACGGGAATTGCACGCTGGAGCAAGCCTAAGGGCGGATACTTCATAAGCTTGTATGTTATGGACGGCTGCGCAAAGCGTGTGGAACAGCTTTGCGCAAATGCAGGACTGATTTTAACCCCCGCAGGAGCTGCTTATCCTTACGGAAACGATCCTAAGGATTCAAATCTCAGAATTGCTCCCTCATATCCCTCGGCAGAGGAAATCAAAAAAGCCGCTAAGGTTCTTTGCATTGCAGTCAGATATGCAGCCCTTGAAAAATTATGCGGAAATGATATATAAATTACACTAAACAGATTGACTTTATCTGTAATTTTATGTATAATATTCGGGAAGTACCGCTTTAGCGGTACATAAGAATCGGAGGATCAGCCAATGAAGTCCAAAAGAACAGGCAAGCCGGTGTTCTTCGTTATTCTGGTGCTAATAGTAACACTTACCGTTACCGCTTTCATCGGAATTCATGATTACTACGGCGACACAAAAAAGGTTTATATCAAGGGTGCAGGCGATATACGCTGGGGCATTGATATAAGCGGCGGTGTAGAAGCGGTTTTCTCTCCCGATAAAGAGGGTCTTGAGATAACCGACAGCGATATGCAGGCCGCAAAAACAATTATCGAGACAAGACTTACCAACCTCAATATTACCGACTATGAGGTTTACACCGACAGCTCGCACCATCAGGTCATTGTCCGTTTTCCGAGAACCTCGGGTAACGATGAATTTGACCCGCAAAGCGCCATAGAAGAGCTGAGTGCATCCGCACAGCTTAAATTCTACAGTGGCGACACAAACACGGGTGACCCGTTTATGACGGGTGATGTTGTAACAGATGCAAGCTCGTATTACGATTCAGAGCACGGATATGTTGTTGCACTTTCCCTTAATTCCGAGGGTGCTTCCGCCTTCGAAAAAGCCACCTCAGAGGCTGCCGCAAACAGTACAAATATTTCGATTTATATGGATGAAGATAACATATCAACCGCAGGCTGTTCTCAGGCAATATCCGGCGGCAACGCCGTTATTTACGGCGAATTCACTCAGGAGGAGGCCTCCTTACTTGCAAAGAAGATAAAGGCCGGCTCTCTCCCCTTTGCCCTCACTGTTGACGACAGCAAGCTTCAAATAATATCACCGACACTCGGCTCTGATGCCCTTAAAGTAATGGTTATCGCAGGTGCGGTGGCTTTCGGTGTTGTATGCCTGCTTATGATAATAAGATACAAGGCTTGCGGCGTTGTTTCGGCAATAGCTCTTCTCGGTCAGCTTGCAGGCTCAATAGCCTGTATATCCGGTTATTTCCCGAATACGGACAGCTTCACACTCACCATACCCGGTATAGCCGGTATCATCCTTTCGATTGGTGTCGGCGTTGATGCAAATGTTATTGCGTTTGAGCGAATTAAAGACGAATTCAAAAAAGGAAAGACTATTGACGGTGCTATAGCCTCGGGCTACAAGAACTCCTTGAGTGCGATTATCGACGGCAATGTTACCATAGTTATAGTATCCGTTGTGCTTATGGGTGCCTTCGGTTCTCCCGACAGCTTCCTCTCAAAGCTTTTCTCACCGATAATGTCGCTCTTCGGTTCATCGATAACCGGTTCCATATACTCGTTCGGATATACACTTCTTGTCGGAGTTATATTTAATCTTATAATGGGCGTTCTTGCTTCCAAGTATATGCTTAAGAGTTTGTCTCAGCTTAAATGTATGAGAAAGCCCGCTTTTTACGGAGGTAAGAACAATGGCTGAAAAGAAAATAATAAACACAAAAAAGGCTCTTAAAATAAGTCTTATCGGCTATGCGGCTGTTATTGCCGTAGGTATTTTATTTACCTGCTTATTCGGCCTTAAGCTCGACATAAACTTCAGCGGCGGTACAAGAATTACATATTCTTACACCGGCGATGTTTCAGAAAAGGATTTTGAAAGCACCGTAAAGGGCGTTATCAAAAATGACTTTACCGTAAGCAAGAGCAACTCCTTTGCCGGCGATACTCAGACCTTTACGATTAGTGTTGTAGGCAAAAAATCAATATCCGCCGAAAAGCAGTCGGCAGTTGAAGCTGCTCTTACCGAAAAATTTACAGACAACAATTTTGAGGTTTACGATTCAAACTCGGTAAATCCGTCTGTTGCGGGTACTTTTTTTGCGAAAAGTATTGTTGCGGTAGCACTTACTGCAATATTTGTTGTAATTTATGTCGGTATACGGTTTAGGAAAATAGGCGGTGTATCCGCCGCACTCACGGCACTTTGCGCTTTGATACTCGACCTTATTGTAAGCTTCTTTACCTGTGTTATATTCCGCCTCCAGATAGATTCGAATTATATGGCAGTTGTACTTACACTGCTCGGATATTCACTTAACGATACTATCGTAATTTACGACAGAGTCCGTGAAAATAAGAAGTATTATCCTCAGCTTAAAATAGGCGAAAATATGGACAAAAGTGTAAGCGAGGTTATTACACGAAACATTATAACAACGACAACTACAATTCTTGCAGTTCTTACAATAATAGTTGTTTCGGAAATTTTCGGTCTTACATCATTGCGCACCTTTGCAATTCCTATGGCCTTCGGTATGCTCTCAGGTTGCATTTCCTCCCTATTTGTATCCGGTCCGCTTTGGGTGCTTTGGAAGGAGCAAGCAGCTTACAAGTCTGCTTCCAAAAAGAAGTAAGCCTCTTACTTATGCGAAAGGGATGCTGTTATGGATACACTGAAAATCAAAAACAAGGGAAATTGCCGAATTATCGCTCATAGAGGTACAAGGCTTGAGATTGAAAACACCTTAGGCGCTTTTATCGCCTCCTGCAACAGAAGCTATTTCGGCATAGAAACCGATGTATACAAAACCAAGGACGGACGGTATATTTTGGCACATGATGAAAACACCGCCCGAATTGCAGAAGAAAATCTTGTTATCGAAGAATCAACCTTTGAGCAGTTGCGTTCTTTAAAATACAGAACCGGCGGACGGTATTCCAGAAAGGATATCGTTATGCCCTCGCTTGAGGAATACCTCGATATTTGCAAAAATTACGATAAAATTTGCGTTATAGAGCTTAAAAAGCAAATCGGCGATGACTCGATAGAAGAAATCTGTGATATAATCAAGAAAATGTATTCATTAGACAAGGTGATGTTTATATCATTTGATTTCCCCACGCTTTTGACAATAAGAAGGCTATATCCAAATCAAAGGATACAATTTTTGATTGATGCAACCGCAAGCACGATTGACGATAAATTCGCAAACGGAAGATTCGAATATACTGCTTCGGATTTTGCTTCAAATGAGGACAAGGTTTTATTTATGCTTGACACCCTAAAAAAATACGGCTTCGGGCTTGATGTATGGGATAAATCGGTCACTCAACAGCTTGTTGACGATTGCCATAGCCGTGGAATAGAAGTAAATGTTTTCACACCGAATACCGAGCAGGAGGCTCAGGAGTTTATAGCTATGGGTGTTGATTTTATTACATCGGATATTTGCGAATAACATAATGTCTTTATAAAGCCGTCTGCACATCAGAAAATTGAAATTTGCGACGACTTAAAAGCAAATCAAAAGCGAAGGAGGCTTGAAATTCAAGCCTCCTTCGCTTTTACTTAAACAGTACAAGCCTTTTTAACTTTATTCTTTTTCGTCTATAACTGTAATTGCAAGGTCGTCAAGCTGAGCCTTATCAACCTTGGCAGGAGCGCCTGACATAAGCTCACTTGAGGTTGCAACCTTCGGGAAGGCTATAACATCTCTGATAGAATCCGCACCGCTCATTAGCATACAAAGTCTGTCAAGTCCTATTCCCATACCGCCATGCGGAGGAGCGCCGTACTTAAATGCTCCTGTTAAAAAGCCGAACTTTTCTTCAGCCTCGCTATCGGTCAAGCCGAGCGCCCTGAACATATGATTTTGAAGCTCCGGATCGGTTATTCTTATTGAACCGCTTGAAAGCTCAACGCCGTTTAAAACAAGGTCATAGGCATTTGCAAACACCTTTTCGGGATTGGTATCAAGATAAGGTATGCACTCATCAAGCGGAGCCGTAAAGGGATGATGCATAGCATCCCAACCGCCGGTTTCTTCGTTATACTCAAAAAACGGAAATTCGGTTATCCACAGGAAGTTGTATTTATCCGGAATAATGTCAAGCTTCCTCGCTACGGTAAGTCTGAGAGCCCCCAAAACAGGCAGAACAACCTTTTTCTTATCGGCAACAAAGAGTATTACATCTCCCTTTTGTGCTCCTAAGCGTGAGTATAGCTCCTTAAGCTCCTCGGGCTTCATAAACTTTGCAAAGGAGCAGCTCGGTTCGTCCTCTACCCAGCGGATATAGGCAAGACCCTTCGCACCTATTCCCTTTGCTTCTTCGGTAAGCTTGTCAATTTCCTTACGGGTGTAAATATGAGCGGAATTTTTAGCATTTATCGCCCTTACGGTACCGCCGCTTTTAATTGTATCCGCAAAGACACCGAAGTCACAATTTTCAACGATATCCGAAACATCAATTATTTTCATATCAAATCTTGTATCGGGCTTATCGGAGCCATAGCTGTTCATAGCCTCGGTATAAGTCATACGGGGAAGCGGAGCTTGAACATCAACACCTAAAACTTCCTTAAAAAGGCGCTTTACATAGCCCTCTGCTATTGCAAAAACATCCTCTCTTTCAACAAATGACATTTCAATATCTATCTGTGTAAATTCAGGCTGACGGTCAGCCCTGAGGTCCTCATCTCTATAGCAACGGGCAAGCTGCATATAACGGTCAAAGCCCGAAAGCATCAGAAGCTGCTTATACATCTGCGGAGACTGCGGAAGTGCAAAAAAGCTTCCCTTATGCACTCTTGACGGAACAAGATAATCTCTTGCACCCTCGGGTGTCGATTTAATAAGAGTAGGCGTCTCTATCTCCAAAAATCCGTTTTCATCAAAATAATCTCTCGTAACCTTGGTTATACGGTGGCGCAGCATAATGTTGTTTTTAAGCTGAGGACGGCGAAGGTCGAGATAACGGTATTTAAGGCGAAGCTCCTCCTTTGCTCCGCAATCGTCGGTTATTTCAAATGGAGGTGTAAGTGATTTTCCGAGTATCTTCAAAACCGACACTTCGATTTCTATATTGCCTGTCGGTATATCGGGATTAACGGATGAGCGTTTTCTTACAACGCCCTTAGCCATAACGACAAATTCGCTTCGAAGCTCAAACGCCTTTGCGAAAACCTCTCTATCGGTTGTATCATCGAAGGCAAGCTGTATAATTCCGCTTCTATCCCTGAGATCGGCAAAAATAAGACTGCCCAAATCCCTTTGTCGTTGTATCCAGCCGCAGACCGTAGCTTCTCTTCCTATATCATCCTCCGAAAGGGTACCGCAATAGTCTGTGCGCTTCATCTTGTCCATTCTGTCCAGCTTCAAAAGAAACACCTCTTAAAAACAGCCCCTCAAAGGGGCTATATTATATTACATTTTGATATTTAATACTTCTCTACAGAATCAGTAAGGCTCTCAAGCGCAGAATCGGTAATCGCCTTGAAGAGCACCTCGGAAAGCTCAGAAAGCTTAACCTCAAGCGTTTTGCCGCTGTTCATATTCTTAAGAACAGCCACACCGCTCTCAAGCTCACTCGAGCCTAAAACAAGCGAAAATTCGGCACCAATCTTATCGGCATATTTCATTTGCGCCTTAAGACCTCTGCCGCATATATCGCACTGCGCCTTAAACCCGTCCTCTCTTAAAAGTGAGCAAAGCTCGGTTGCTTTAAGAGAAGCCTCTTTATCAAGAGCGGCTATATAAATATCACAGCTTTTCGGCTTCGGAAGCTCTGTTTTCTGATTTTCTATAAGCATAATAAGACGCTCAAGACCTACCGCAAAGCCGAGTGCAGGAATCTGAGGACCGCCCATTTGGGATACCAAGCCGTCATACCTACCGCCGCCGCAAACAGTTGACTGAGCACCTATTTTGCCGGAAATAAACTCGAATACGGTTCTTGTATAATAATCAAGGCCTCGCACTATGCGTGGATTAACAGTATATTTTATCCCTGCAGCATCAAGATGCGCCTTAACTCCGGCAAAGTGAGTATCACATTCATCGCACAGGTAATCAATAACAACAGGAGCATTTTCGCAAAGGCTTGAGCAAATCGGAGACTTGCAGTCAAGTATTCGCATAGGATTTCTCGTAAGCCTATCCCTACAGGTATCGCACAGCTCATCTTCATGAGCGGTAAAATAATCCTTAAGCGCCTCCTGATACTTCTTTCTGCATTCGGGGCAGCCTATAGAATTTATTTCAAGCGAAATATCGCAAACTCCGACACTCAAAAGCACCTGACGGGCAAGTGAAATTATTTCCGCATCTGCCGCACTGTCTCCTGCGCCGAAGCATTCAACACCGAACTGATGAAATTCCCTTAATCTTCCTGCCTGTGGCTTTTCATAACGATAACAGCCACCTATATAGCAAACCTTTACCGGCAACGCACCGTAAACAAGACCGTTTTCGACAACGCTTCTTACCGTTCCTGCGGTAAGCTCGGGGCGCAAGGTAAGCGATCTTCCGCCCTTATCGTCAAAGGTGTACATTTCCTTTTGAACAACATCGGTCGTATCTCCTACATTTCGACTGAAAACCTCGGTATGCTCAAAAACAGGGACCCTTATCTCCTTAAAGCCGAAAAGACCGGCAGCTTCAAGCAGCTTTTTTTCAACAAACTGCCAACGGTAAGAAGCCTCGGGCAGCACATCGTTTGTGCCTTTAACGGCACGATTTATCTCTGACATTAAAATATCTCCGTAATTATGATTTTCTTAAAATATCTCTCCAACCGAGGTCGCCTCTTTCAAGACCGTGAATTAAAACCTCGGCGGTAGCTATATTTGTTGCAAAGGGAATGTTATGCACATCACAGAGCCTTAGCAGAGAGGTTTCATCCGGTTCGCTCGGCTTTGGATTAAGCGGGTCTCTGAACATAAGAAGTAAATCAATTTCACCGCAGCCTATTCTTGAGGCTATCTGCTGAGCCCCACCCTGCGTACCGCTTAAAAAGTTTGTTATTTCAAGACCGGTTGCTTCGGAAACGGTTTTCCCCGTAGTTCCGGTAGCAACCAGATTATGACGACTCAGTATGCCGCAGTAAGCTATGCAAAACTGCACCATAAGTTCTTTTTTTGCATCGTGTGCTATAAGTGCTATTGTCATATCAGTTCTCCTCACTATATTTTTTTCGGATTAGGCAGCCTTACATCGGCTCCGAGAAGCCTGAGTGCTATTCTGCCGAGAGCCTTTGATGCCTTTCCTTTTTTTGAAAGCATATGCTTTACCGGCAACAAATTAAGCTCAAAGCTTTGCGGCACTATCCCGATAAGTCGCAAACCCGATTTATCTATTATTTCATCAATATTATCATAAAGCCCCGCCTTTATAAGCGACGGCTCAAATCTGTTGATTATAAGCCTTGTTTCGTTATCACAGGGCGGTAGGGCCGAGGCCGCTGCTGCGGCATCCCGAACAGAAACGGGATCTGCATTACAAACGGTTACAAAATAAAGCTGATTTGAGGCATATTCCAAAAAGGAAAAATCAATTCCTGCCGGCATATCAAGAATAACGACATCATATTTCGGAAGCTGAGCCTTTATAATGTCATAAAGCCGCTCGGCGTTTATACTGCCTGCCCTTTGCGGCGCAGGAACAACGCTTATGTTATCCGAAAACGGAGACTTATAGACAGTATCCTCAAAATCCTTTTCACCGCTTAAAGCATCGGAAATATCAAAGACAACATCCTTTTCTATTCCGAAAAGCATATCAAGGCATCTGAGTCCTTCGTCGAGATCGATTATAAGCACCCTTTTATCAATCCGTGAAAGCTGCATAGCAAGACCGCAGGAAACGGTTGATTTGCCCGTTCCTCCCTTTCCCGATACAACAGCAAAGCAAAGTCCCATACAGTTAAACCTCCTCGGAAAGCTATAATCAATCTGAATTTTAAAGCTAATGCCCAAAAATACGCAGCTCGCCGCTTTAAAAGACACCGACATAATTTTATCACAAAAATCCCTATCTGTCAAACATTTACAAAGCTATAGCCAAATTACGGCAGAGGTGTATTTACGGGAGTAACCTCCGAAGCAGAGGTGTCGGAGGAAAAGTAAGCGTCCAGCATCTGTCTTACAAGCAAGCCGGAGGAATAACCGGAATTTCCGTGTTCAAGAACAACCGAAATTGCAATTTCGGGATTATCATACGGAGCAAAAACTATAAATGTACTGTGATCGGCGGCATTTTCAACCTGCGAGGTTCCTGTTTTTCCGCCTACCTTTATCTTATAATCGCTAAGTGCGGCTCTGCCGGTACCGTCAACTGTAACCGAAAGCATACCCTCTTTTATTGCGGAAAGGGTATTTTGACTTATCTGAATTGTATTTTTAACCTCAGGGTCACAGTTATCGTAAGTTTCCGACATATCGTAAGAGACTATTTTGCTTATCAGTGAAGCACGGTAATGAGTTCCGCCGTTTGCGAAGGTTGCCGCATAGTTTGCAAGCTGAAGCGGCGTAAAGGCATTGAGCTGACCTATCGATATCTGGAGAGTATCTCCCCCGAAGCCGTTGCTCTTAGGCTGCACCAGCAGACCCTTACTGTCATCAACCTCAACACCGGTTGCAACACCTAAGCCGAATTGCTTAAAATAATCTGTAAGTGTAAGCGCACCGACTCTTCTTCCGAGCTCAAAGAAAAAGTAATTGCAGCTCTTTGACAGTGCGGTTTTCAGATTGATATTACCGTGTCTGTGCATACAGGAGGGCTTATAATCGCTGAAATAATTATATGTGTGCACGCAGTTGATTACTTCACCGTTTTTATAAAGACCGCTCTCCATAGCAGCAGTTGCAACTATAGGCTTAATGGTTGAGCCTATGGGATAAACACCCTGAAAGGCACGGTTTGTAAGAGGATTGCTTTTATCGTTTTTCAAGGTATCATAGTCTGTACCTAAGGTTGCCAAATCATAGGTCGGATAATTTGCGGCGCAAATTATCTTACCGGTATTTACATTTATCATAACCGCTGCGCCTGCTGTACAGGAGCCGCCGCTCGATTGAAGTAATTTAACTGTGCTTGCAAGCTCATCTTGAACAGTACGCTGAATTTTTCTGTCAAGAGAAAGCATAACGGTTTTTCCTGCAACAGGCTGCTTTGTAACCTCACTTTTAAGTATGTTGCCTTTTGAATCGATATAATAGGTTATTTCGCCGTCTGTTCCCCTGAGGTCCTCCTCAGCCCATTTTTCAATACCGCTTTTACCTACCTTGTCGCTGTAGGAATATCCCTTTGCTTTATAATTTTCGCCCTCGTCCCAATCCTCCTCGAATATGGGACCGACGGTTCCTATAAGGTTAACCGCAAGCGATGTGTCGGCATACTCTCTGAAGGGAGCTACATCAACGGTAACACCGTCAAGCATAAAGCCGGATTCGCTGATTTTTCTCATAAGCTCTGTCGGAATATCCTCGGCAAAGGTATACGGATAAGATATGGAAAAATCCGAAATTTCCATACTGTATCTTACACCCATTATCGCTCTGCGGTCACTTTCACTGTAAGCTTCAAGATCGTACCGCTGAATAAGGTGCTTTATGCAGTTATCAGCCGTGGCATACTCGGCAAGATCAAGTGTTTTTATAAGCTGTGCCTTATCCGAATCGGAATCGGCCTCAAAGGCATACGGTGCGGTCTCGGTCAGAGGAAGCTTGTCCTCCCACTTAACCGAGCTTTCATTAAAGGTTCTTATCAAGGCAAGAATAACATCATTAAGGTTATCCTTAACATATGCCTTGTTAAAAACAACATTGTAACCGTCTCTATTAACGGCTATCTTTCTGCCGCAGCAATCAAGTATTTCTCCCCTCGGTGCCTTAATAACTGCCTTTCTTACGGATACGCTGCCGGCAGTTGAAGCATATTTTTCCGCATTTACTATCTGAACACTGTATATTCTCACAGTATAAGTAAGTATAACAATGACAAGCAAAACGGAAAGCACTGTAAGTGCCGTTTGTTTTTTATGGGAAAAAGGCATAGCGTACCTCCTTTAGGCTACTGCTTAACGCTGTTTGTAAATTTTTTCTTTAACAAATAAAGCGGCACCGTTATAACGGCGGTATATACTGTAGACGGTATTGCGTTTCGATACAAATAAACGAAGCTGTCGGTTACCGAATGCCCGAAAACACTTGAAAAGAGCCACCTTAAGGCAAAATAAAAAAGAGCAACAATTATCGACAAGGCGGTTGCGGAACGGACATTGTTATTAAAAATATAGTGAACGATAAACGCCGTGGCAAAGGCTGCCAGCATAAACGAAATTGTATTAAATCCGAAGCCTATCCCCGATACACTGTCTGCAAAAGCTCCCACGATAAATCCGAAAAAAAAGGAATACAGCTCAGATGAGAACATAGAAACAACAGTCAGCACACAAAGCGGGAGCATAGGATTTGCACCATATATTTTAATCGAAAAAACAGGATTATATTGAATCAGGAGCGCTATAAAAAACATAAGCGAATCGAAAACGACTGTTTTAAGCCTTACTTTTACAGAATTCATAATCAGTCACCTAAGGCTTTATTCCGCCCTGACCGTCAAAGGAGGTTATAACCATAACATCCCTTATGCTTGAAAAGTCAACGAACGGTTTAATATTAGCGTAAATGGAGGTGTTGTATTTATCGCTGTTTATCGATTCAATAGAGCCTATAAGCAATCCATCCGGAAAGATGCCTTCACCCGAGGTCACTATATAATCGCCTATAGCAACACCGCAGGAACGGGAAAGATTTGAAATTCGGCAAAGCCTATTTGAGGCAAGCTCCGCATTACCCGAAACTACTCCTGAATCGCTTGTTCTGTTATCAAGAGCGCCTATTGATATTTCCGGACTTAAAATAGTCTTCACCTTTGCGGTTGTTGTTCCGACCTCTGATATATAGCCCACAACACCCGATTTTGTTATTACGGGATCATAAACCGAAATACCGGACATTGTACCCTTGTTTATCAAAAAAGAACAGTAAGCATCATCCGTATCCTGCGATATCAGCGTTGCTGCGGCAAATGAAAAATCGGGATTTGCTTCCTTTATTTCAAGATAATCCTTATAAAAATCATTTTCCTCTTTTAGCTTTTCATAATCAGCGGTTTTTTCACGCATTTCGTCAAGCTCTGCTTTAAGCTCGGCGTTTTCAAGCATAAGAGAATTTCCGTCGTTATATGCCGAAGAAATATCGGATATACCGTTTTTTATTTTAGCTGCAAGGGAACGGAACGGCGCCGCTATTATCCCCGCAATATCGGTATGAGGAGCCATTTTGCTGCCGATAATACCGAAGGTTAACGAAGCAATAACTACCGTGCAAAAAACCGCAACTATAATTTTAAACTGACGGCTTTTGAAGAAAAATCGCATAATTTCCTCCCTTTATCTATATGTAAGCACCAAAGGCTCAGCTTATCTGAAGCGCCTACCTCTGCGGAACACATAATTTTCAAATCCGCTGTCTGCCTCAAGACGCTTAGCCGTGCCCAAGACAACGCAATCAAGCGGATTTGCGGCAACGCTTACGGGCATACCGGTTTCCTCGGCAATAAGCTCTGCTAGACCTCGCAGCAGGGCACCGCCACCGGTAAGGGTTATTCCCTTATCGATAATATCAGCCGAAAGCTCCGGAGGAGTTTTTTCAAGAGTAAGTCTTATAGCATCTATAATCTGAGAAAGTGTATCTGCCATAGCAGCTCTTACCTCCTCGGAGGATATCATTATATTTTTAGGAAGACCGTCAACTAAATTTCGACCCTTGATTTCTATAACAGACTCACCTTCATACGGCTTTGCCGAGCCGATATCGATTTTAATCTGCTCAGCAGTTCGTTCGCCGATAAGAAGATTGTGCTTTTTTCTTACATATGAAATTATGGCCTCATCAAGGTCATCCCCTGCCGTTCTGACCGACTGGGCGGTAACGATATCGCCAAGCGAGATAACGGCAACCTCACTTGTTCCTCCGCCTATATCGACAACCATATTTCCGGAGGCATCCCACACCGGCAGTCCTGCACCGACAGCCGCCGCCATAGGTTCCTCAACAAGGTCTATATCCGTAGCTCCCGCTTGCTTTGCAGCATCGTACACAGCCCTGCTTTCAACCTCGGTTACGCCCGCAGGTATGCATATTACCATTCGTACTCTTGAAAAAAACGAACCCTTTAAGGCTTCCTTAACGAACCGCTTGAGCATTGCTGCGGTTACATCGAAATCGGCAATAACACCATCCTTGAGCGGACGCACGGCAACTATCGAGCCTGGTGTTCTGCCTATCATTTCCTTTGCTTCTGTTCCGACAGCCCTTACGGCATCGTTCCTTACATCGTATGCAACAACCGAGGGCTCCCTCATTATTATACCCTTACCCTTAACACACACTAAGGTGTTTGCCGTTCCGAGATCCACTCCTATATCTCTTGTAAACATAATCCGTTACTCCTTGATGTTTTTAAGCTCACCCGTGCCGCAGGGCACAATAAGCCGCACCGCAAGATGCATATTTTCAATTTCTATTTTTTCGGCTCCTGCTGCATACTCACCGTCAAGTGTCCAAGAGACATTTTCTCCCTCGATTACCGTAAGCCGCTTTGTATGGAAAAATTCTATTCCTTCACGACTTAAATCACGGCGAAGTATACCGTCTATCACAGGCTGAAGCTTCAAAATATTATCCGGTTTTTTAATAAGCAAAGCTTCAAACTGACCGTCGTTAAGCTTAACCACAGCATCGGAAAATTTAACTATTCCTCCGACTGACATAGAGTTTGAAACCGCTCCGAAAAGGTATTCACCTTCAAGCTCCCTTTCATCACAGGAAATTTTCAGGTGAATGGGCTTTATATTACCAAGACTCTTTATGCCTTGAAAGAAGTATGCCGCCTGTCCTAAAACATTCTTAATCTCCTGCGGTGCAGAATAAGAGGCTTCGGTAAAAGCTCCGAAGGAGGCAGTATATGTAAAATATCTATCCGAAAATCTGCCTATATCAAGCCTTATTTCTTCGCCTGAAATAATATCCCTTGCCGCCTTTTGTATGTTCCTTGAAATTCCGAGACCCGATGACCATTCGTTTAATGTACCTGACGGTATATAACCTATCGGAATATCAAGTCCTGCTTTAATAATACCTGTTATAACCTCGTTAAGAGTACCGTCTCCACCGCACACGACTATTAAATCAGGCTTGCTTTCGCCTATTTTGAGTATTCTGTCGGTAGCATCATAACGGGCGGAGGTTATATATGTGCAAACGCTGTAGCCGGCTTTGCAAAAGGCCTGAACAACACCGAGAAGCTCGGCCTTCATCCTTGCTTTTCCGGATTTGGGGTTTACTATCAAAAGCAATTCTTTCTCATTCATAGAATTCCTCCTTGTTATAATTTATCGGCATTGTGGCAAAAGCGTTAAGAGACTCATTTGCCGTGTTTGAGCTTTGATACTCATAAAAAGCCTGTACCCCTACCATTGCCGCATTATCGCCGCAATAGCAAAGCTCGGGTCTTGCAAAGTGAAATCCTCTTTGGCGACATCCCTCTTCCATTCTGATTCTGAGCTCGCTGTTTGCGGAAACTCCGCCGGCAAGCACAACCGTTTTATAGGAAAGCCTTTCGGCAGCCTTAAAGGCTTTATCGGTAAGTATATCGCAAACCTTTTTCCTGAGTGTTGCCGCAAGCACCGGCACATCTATTTCTTCGCCCTTTTGATTGGCATTGTGAACCGTATTGATAACTGCTGTTTTAAGCCCCGAAAAGCTGAAATCAAGCTCACCGCTCCCCGCATTGGGATAAGGAAGCGGATATTTCTTTTCATCCGCTACAGAAGCTATTTTGTCGAGATTTACACCACCCGGATATGAAAGCCCGAGTGTTCTTGCCGCCTTATCAAAGCATTCGCCGGCAGCATCGTCTATAGTAGCGCCGATAGGATTGAAAACCGTATAATCCTTTACCTCTGTAATGATTGTATTGCCTCCCGACACGGTAAGGCATAAAAACGGCGGCTTTAAATCGGGATTTGATATATAATTTGCAGCTATATGCGAGCGCAAATGATGAACCGGAATAAGCGGTATGCCAAGCGACATCGCAAGGGATTTTGCGAAATTCACACCGACAAGCAATGCTCCGATAAGACCGGGAGCAAAGGTTACAGCAACGGCATCAAGCTCGTTATAGCTTATACCTGCATCCTTAACAGCCTTTTCGCAAACTGAGCTTACAGCCTCGGTATGCCTTCTTGAAGCAATTTCCGGAACAACGCCCCCGTAAATCTTGTGCTCCGCTATCTGCGTAGCCACTACAGAGGACAAAACCTCTCTGCCCCTTGTTACGGCGGCGGCAGTTTCATCACACGATGATTCAATAGCAAGTATAAGCATAAAATCACATAAACCTTCTTGTCATTATTATAGCATCCTCTGTGGGATTTGAATAGAATTTCTTTCTGAGACCCTCCTGCCCGAAGCCAAGCCTTGTATAAAGCGACATTGCGGTTGAGTTAGAGGCTCTGACCTCAAGAGATACGAATTCAAGCTGTTGCTTCACGGCAAGGGAAAGGACACGGTCGATAAGCAGCGTTCCCACACCCTTACCTCTCTCGCCTTCGCTGACCGCTATATTGGTTATATACCCCTCACCGCAAACCGAGCTGATCCCGATGTATCCTATTACCCTATCGTTTCTTGCGGCGACAAAAAATACCGTACCGGCACCGAGCGACTCTCTTATTGCGTTCTCGCTCCACGGCTCGGAAAAGCAGGCTTTTTCAAGCTCAGATATAGCTGCGACATCACCTTCATAGGCTCTTCTTACGCAAATACCGTTTATTAAGCCGCCGAAAACAAGTCTATCAATGGCATCTACTATAGCTTTGGCACAGCTGAAATATGCTTCCTCCGTCTGACCGTAGGGGTCGGATATTCCGGAGCCTAAAACGCTTATTTTTTCGGGCTCAATTCCCGCAGCCGAAAGAACGGCTTTGTGCGACTCGGACATACATATTATCCTATCTGCACCCAAGGCTTCGGCATCAAGCTGCTTTGAAATATGCCCCGATATATCAAAGCCGAGCTTTTTTGCGGCAAGAACCGAATTACAGCTCACCTGCTCGCCGCCTGCACATAAGCCCCTGCTGACAGCAACAACCTCCGGCAGCCTCATAGAATTGAGATATCCTTCGGCAATAGGGCTTCGGCAGGTATTTCCCGTACAAACAAAAGCTATTTTCATCAGCCCTTCGCCTCTAACCAATTTTTACCGATATGAACATCTGCACAGAGCCTTACCTTAAGACGAGCGGCATTTTCCATTTCTTCTCTGAGTATTGCCGATGCCTTTTCGGCGTCCTTCTCGGGAGACTCTACTATAAGCTCATCGTGTACCTGCAATATCAGGCTTGCTTCGGGCAGCTCTTTTTTAAGCCTTGCGCTTACATTTATCATTGCAAGCTTAATTATATCAGCCGCAGTTCCCTGAATGGGAGCATTTCTTGCCGCCCTTTCCCCGAAGGCCCTGAGCATACCGTTAGAGGAGGAAAGCTCCGGAAGATATCTGCGTCTGCCGAAGAGGGTTGTTACAAAGCCGTCCTCCTTGGCTTTTTTTATAACATTCTCCATATATTCGCCTACCGCCGTGTAGGTGGACAAATATCCCTTAATATACTGGTCGGCCTCTGCCCTCGAAACTCCGATATCCTTTGAAAGGGAGAAGGCACCAATGCCGTAAACTATACCGAAATTAACTGCCTTTGCACGGCTTCGCATAACCGGAAGCACCATATCGGGCGGTATGTTGAAAACCTCACTTGCGGTTATTGTGTGAATATCCTTACCGTCATTAAAGGCTTTTATCATAGCCTCGTCATTCGCAATGCTCGCAAGAACCCTAAGCTCTATTTGAGAATAATCCGCATCGCAAAGCACAAAGCCCTCCTTTGCGATGAAAAATTCACGGAGCCTCCGTCCCTCCGGAGTTCTCACGGGAATGTTTTGAAGATTAGGCTCAAGAGAGCTTATTCTTCCCGTTCTTGCCTCGGTTTGATTAAAGGTTGAATGTATCCTGCCGTCATTCGCTACTGCGGCGGCAAGTCCGTCACAATAGGTTGACTTAAGCTTTGCAAGCTGACGGTATTTAAGCACGCTGTCAACTATAGGATATTCATATCTTAGGGCTTCAAGCACATCAACACTTGTGCTGTAGCCTTTTTTGGTTTTTTTCTTTGACGGAAGCTTAAGCTTTTCAAAAAGAATTTCTCCGAGCTGCTTAGGTGAATTTATATTAAATTGCTCTCCCGCCATAGTGTATATTTCGTTTTTATAAGCCTCTATTCTCTCGCTCAGCTGTAAGCCCTCACGAGCAAGTCCGTCGGTATCAACTAAAAAACCGATGCGTTCCATATCGGACAGAACCTGTGCAAGCGGCACCTCAATATCGTAAAACAGCTTATCCTGCTTAGTTTGTATGAGGCTTTCCTCAAGCCTATCGCAGGCTACGGAAAAGAGTGCGGTTTCGGTTAACAATTCATTTGCATTTCCGATTATCTCGGGTGTTTCGACAGAATATTCTGCGCAAAGTCGCTTAATAGTATAATCCTTTGATGCGGGATTTAAAATATATCCCGCAAGCATAGCATCGAATTTTGCGGAGGCAATATCCGGAAATTCTTTTTTCAGATTTTTGAGATCGTACACCCTTTTGACTATGCTTTCATTTGCAAAAATCTCCTCTGCCTGTCGCCTTGTCAAGGGGAAAAGCTTGTTTTGGCAAGAGCAGGCGAGCTCACCGTTTAACGAAAATATGTCGACACTGCCCTCTATTTTTGCCTCACTGAGAGTACAAACAGAAAACACTCTTTTTTCAATCGATTTTACGGCGGCTTCGTCGCTTGCAGAGGGGGTAAGTCCCATTTTTTCCATCAGCTTATAAAACTCAAGCTCAGTCATAAGCTTTGAAAGAGACTGCTTATCGGGCTTTGCGGTGAGATAAGCCTCGGGATTTACTTCTATCGGAGCATTCTTAACAATGGTTCCTATAAATTTGCTGAGGTAAGCGCTTTCCTTTCCGGCCTTAAGCTTTGCTCTGATACCCTCTTTTACATCTATGCAATCGATATTTTCGTAAATGTTATCAATATTATCAAATCTTTTTATAAGGTCAAGTGCGGTTTTTTCTCCTACTCCGGAAACGCCGGGTATATTATCGGACGAATCCCCCATAAGTGCCTTAAGCTCTATCATTTGCTCGGGTGCAAGACCGTATTTTTCAAAAAGAGCCGCCTTATCGTAATTTATTATTTCCGGCTTTCCGGCTCTCGTTGCCGCAAGCAATACTCTTGTAGAGTCCGAAATAAGCTGGAGAGAGTCTCTGTCTCCGGTAGCGATAACGCACTCGTTACCGCTTGCTTCACAGGAATATGACAGGGTTCCCAAAATATCGTCCGCCTCAAAGCCCTCACACTCAACACAATGATATCCGGCATAAGAAAGCCATTGCTTCAAAACGGGGAATTGCTCTGCAAGCTCCGAAGGCATAGCGTGCCTTCCTGCCTTGTAGGCCTCGTACCGTATATGACGAAAGGTCGGCTTTTTAAGGTCAAAGGCAACGGCAACACCGTTAGGCTGTTCTGCCTCAAGCAGCTTATTTAAAATATTTATAAAGCCGTAAACGGCATTCGTATATCTGCCTTCCTTGGTTGAAAGCAACTTTATCCCGTAAAAGGCTCTGTTTATTATACTGTTACCGTCAATAACAAGCAGCTTCAAGCCGTCACTTCCTCTGTGAATATAATTATTTATATAATAACATTTTTTACTTGTTTTGTCACTACATAATTTAAAAAAGTTACATTTTTTTCAAAAATCACATAATTGTTGCTTTTTTGGTCTTAAATAGGTATAATATAGGATGATATGTCATAGAAACTCGGAGGAAACAAATGTTAGAGCTTGAAAATATTTCCTATAAAGCCTCAAACGAAACAGGTGAAAAGGAAATTCTTAAAAATATATCATTAAGGATAGACGGCGGCTTTGTCGCCGTAACAGGGCCGAATGGCGGCGGTAAATCAACACTTGCAAAAATAATAAGCGGTATTATAAAGCCCTCATCGGGTCGAATTTTGCTTGACGGCGAGGATATAACCGCTCTTTCGGTTACACAGAGAGCAAAAAGGGGCATCAGCTTTGCTTTTCAGCAGCCGGTTAGATTTAAGGGAATAACCGTAAACGACCTTATAAGGCTTGCCGCCGGTAAGGATATAACCATTTCTCAGGCCTGTGATTATCTTTCTCAGGTAGGACTTTGTGCAAGAGACTATATATCGAGAGAGGTTAACTCCTCCCTTTCGGGCGGCGAGCTTAAAAGAATAGAAATCGCAACCGTTCTTGCACGGGGAACCTCAGTTTCGATTTTCGATGAGCCCGAGGCCGGAATAGACCTTTGGAGCTTTAACAATCTGATAAATGTTTTTGAGAAGATGCACGAAAAAAACGGCGGTGCTATAATAATAATATCCCATCAGGAAAGAATATTAAGCATTGCCGACAGGGTTGCGGTTATCTCTGCGGGTGAGCTTAAGGCATACGGTGCAAAAAGCGATATCCTACCCGAGCTACTCGGAGCAACTGCGGAAGCCTGCAGGGTGCTTTCGGACAATATGAAAGGTTAATACGAAAATGAACGATACAGATAAAAAGCTTCTTAAAATAATAGCGGATATGGAGGATATTCCCACCGGCGCCTACAATATCCGAGCTAACGGAGCTCTTGCAGACAGAAGAGTTACCGAAAGCATTGATATAAAAACAAAGGAAGACAAGCCGGGAATTGATATAATAATCAGAGCGGGAACCGTGGGAGAAACGGTGCATATACCGGTAATTATCGATGCTACGGGGTTAACTGACCTTGTTTATAACGATTTTATAATAGGTGAAGGCTCGGATATTACTATAGTTGCAGGCTGCGGAATTCACAACTGCGGAGACAAGCTCTCCGCTCATGACGGCATTCATACCTTCTTTGTCGGCAAAAACGCAAGGGTTAAATATATCGAGCGTCATTACGGCGAGGGTGAAGGCTTGGGCGAGAGAGTTATGAATCCCACCACAGTAGTACATCTTGCGGAAAATTCCTTTATGGAAATGGAAACAAGTCAGATAAAGGGCATAGATTCCACAAACCGCATAACCAAGGCAGTTGTAGGAGACAATGCAACGCTTGTAATACACGAAAAGATTATGACTCACGGCTCACAGCAGGCAACAACCGATTTTACCGTTGACTTAAACGGCTGTAAAGCAAGTGCCAATGTTGTATCAAGGTCGGTTGCAAAGGACAATTCAAATCAGTTATTCAAATCGAATATAAACGGAAACAATCTATGCAACGGTCATACTGAATGTGATGCTATAATTATGGATTCGGCAAAGGTTCAGGCTATTCCGGAAATAAGCGCAAATCACATAGACGCTTCTCTAATTCACGAAGCGGCAATAGGAAAAATAGCCGGAGAGCAGCTTATAAAGCTTATGACACTCGGCCTTACCGAGCAGGAAGCCGAAGCCGAGATAGTTAACGGATTTCTGAAATAACAAGTCCTATGGGCTCTGTTTAAAATAAGCTTCAGCTTATATTTCCGAAGGAGTGGGTCAATATGAATTTAATAAAACGAATTCTTCGCAGGTTAAAAAGAGTAATTGGATTTAGGTCTGATAACAAGGCAGACAACACATCAGATAACAAAATAATTAACAAAACAGACGACGAGGCAGCACAGCATATTTCTATTTTAAACGAAAGTGAATATTTTGATGCCGATTTTTATCTATCGGCGAACAAGGATGTGGCAAGCCAAGGAGTTGATCCTGCAGGTCATTATTATTACTTTGGTTGGAAGGAAGGCAGAAATCCGAGCGCCGAATTTTCCAATAATAATTATCTTAGAATGAACAAGGGTAAGATGCCCGAAATGAATCCGGTTGTGCATTATGAAACCGTAGGTAAAAACGATCCCGCTATTATAGGTCCCCCCGAAAAGAAGCCGACAACCGCCTCAGAGCTTTTGCTTGATTTCTTTAAGCAAATACCGATTTACAAAACCGCTCCCGTAACTCGCAATAACAGGAGACTTAATATAGTTTTTACCGGCTTTGACAAGAGCTGCTTTTTCGGTGGCAAGGCTACAGCCTTAATTTTGGCAATACAGTATGCAGCACGCTATAATTATGATCTTCGCATAATTTCACAAAGGACCGATTCAAGCATTCTCCCCGATTTTTTGGAGCTTTTCGAGCTTACCCCCCCTCAAAGAGTTGAATATTTTTCTTCCGAAACCAAAAATTTGCTTGAGGTTTCCGAAAAGGACGATTTTCTTTGCACTATGTGGAAAAATGCCGTATCGGTGCTTAGAGCACCGACGATTACAGGTAATGTCTATTATATTATGCAAGAGGTTGAAACCCTGTTTTACGATCACGGGGATATGCATTTAAAATGCTTCCAGACACTAACCGACCCCAGACTTATTCCTGTAGTAAACTCAAAGCTGTTATATGATTATTTAATACAAAACGGATACGAGAATGTTCTTTCAAGGGGAATTTTCTTCGAGCCCGTATTTTCTCCCAAGCTTTTAAAGCCGAGTGCCACAAGCTTTACAAAAAAGCAAAAATACACCTTGTTCTTCTACGGTCGCCCTTCGCATCAGCGAAATATTTTCTATTTCGGTTTAGATTGTCTTAACGAAGCATTTATAACGGGCAAGCTCAAGCCCGAGGAATGGACGGTTGTTTTAGCCGGTGACTTAGCAGTGCCCAAATTCCGCTTTGATGTGAATGTTGAAATCAAACGCCTTGGAATTATGGATTGGAGACAATACTGCGAGTTTGTCTCTACCGTAGACCTTTGCTACAGTATGATTTATACTCCGCACCCGTCATATCCGCCACTTGATACAACTACCGCAGGTGCAGTTTGCGTAACCAACCGTTGCGGCAACAAAAAGGATTTAAGCTGTTATTCGGAAAACATCATAATGGCAGACTTAACAAAGGAAGCTATGCTTGAAGCCCTTGTTAAGGGTGCAGAGCTTGCAAAGGATGTAGCCACAAGAAAGAAAAATTACGAAAATTCACATACCGCAGGCTTCTGGAACGAGGCTTTTGCTCCCGTTCTTGAGCATATGCACAGGTTTGCGGAGGATAAAAATGTATAAAATAGAGACCCGCAAGCAATTTGATATAGAAATGGACACCCTACCCCTTGAAGAGCGCTTGCCAAAGCTTTTTGTGTCCGGCAAAAAAAGAATTGTTTATTTCAAAAATCAGTTTGACAATTCAACCTTCAGATATCGCTGTGTGAATTTTTATCAGGCAATGGAAGGCAACGATAAGTATATCGTCACCTATTTTCTGTGCAAGGAAATACCGAAGATTATACACTACATTGACCAAATCGATGTTATAATTTTTCAGCGTACAACCTGGGTTCCGGATGTTGACAACTTGATTTTTGTTGCAAAACGCAAAAATATTCCGATTATTTATGATATGGATGACCTCTTTTTCAATGCACCGCTCGCCATAAAATATTTAGGTCATAGCGGGAAAGGCTATTCCGAAGCCAACATCCAAGAGAATTTAGGCTATACTATCGGCTATGAGCTTGCGGCGAAAGGCTGTGATGCGTTTATTGCGACCGTTCCGGCGCTTAAGGAAGCCTTGGAGGATTATTTTAACAAGCCTGCCTTTGTTGCACCTAATTTTTTAAATAATAATCAGATTGAAGAATCAGAGTATATTATTGAAAACAGAAGCTACAGTGATAAACGGTTTTATATAGGGTACTTCAGCGGTTCAAATTCCCATTTGGGTGATTTTCAGACTATTGAAAACGAATTGGCAGCGCTTTTGAAAAAGTACAGCGATATCGACCTTGTAATTGTGGGCTATTTGGATCTCATCGGTGAATTGGCTGAGCTTAAAGAGCAAGGCAGGGTGATTTTCAGAGAATTTGTACCCTATCAGGAATTACAGTATGAAATAGGCAGAGTAGATGTGAACATTGCTCCGTTAATACTCGATGACTTTAATGAAGCTAAATCCGAGCTTAAATTTTTTGAAGCGGGTATAGTTAAGGTTCCCTCCTGCGTTGCCGCTACACAGCTTTATAAGAATATTATCGAGGACGGTGTTAACGGCTTTATATGTGAGGACAGCCAGTGGTTTGAAAAGATAGAAAAGCTTTATCTTAATCCGAGTCTTCGCAGAAATATCGCAGAAGCCGCATATAAAACCGCTTGTGATATCTATTTACCCCGAAAACAAACAAACGCCATTTGCAATGTGTACGACAGTATTCTTGAATTAAAGAAACAGCAAGCATATAAGAGGTGAATTCTTGGAAACTTCAAATATTGTCTCTGCCGCAATCGTCACCTATAACAGCTCCTTAGATTCCGCAAGGGCGGTCAAGTCTATAGCAGAAAACACGAAGCGTTATTCCTTAAGCCTTTATGTTATAGACAATGCCTCAAGTGACGATACTGTGCAAAATATAAGCAGTATACCGGATGTAAAAATATTAAAGCAAAATAAAAACATAGGCTTTGGTGCAGCGCATAATAAAATTTTAGAGCAGCAAATGGGTAAATATCATTTTGTTATTAACCCCGATATAATTATAAGCGATGATGTTTTATCCGATATGGCTGATTTTATGGAGCAAAGCCCCGATGTTGTAATGTGTATGCCTAAAATTCTTAATGAGGACGGCAGCGAACAAAAGCTACCAAAGGAAAAGCCGACCTTTAAAGCCCTGTTTTTCGGACGGCTGTCCAAAAAAATCAGAAACGAATATATTTGGGCACATAAAAATATTACCGAGGTTACCGATGTGGATTTTTGCACCGGCTGCTTCTTTTGCATAAGGTCTGAGGTGTTTAAAAAGCTCGGTGGCTTTGACGAACGCTTCTTTATGTATCTTGAGGATGCGGATTTAACACAAAGGGCAAAAAAGCACGGCAGAGTGGTTATGAATCCTCAAATCTCGGTTACGCACAGCTGGAAAAGAGAGAGCGCAAAAAATATAAAATATTTACTTATTCACACATTATCGGCAATAAAATTTTTACTTAAAAAGTGAGGGATGGTCTGTGAAAATAATGATAACAGGCTGCAAGGGTCAGCTCGGAAACGAATTGCAGTCGATTATAAAATCGGGCAAAAGTGAAATAGGAGCCCAGCCTAAAGAAATTTGTGCTGCCGAGGTTATACCGGTTGATATAGATGAGCTTGATATCACCGATTTGTCGGCAGTAGAAGGCTTTGTTTTAAAGGCAAAGCCAGATGTAATTATAAATTCAGCCGCAATGACCAATGTTGACGGTTGCGAGTCTATGCAGGACACAGCATTTAAGGTTAATGCCGTAGGTGTCAGAAATTTAAGCATTGCCGCTAAAAAAGTAGACGCCAAGCTTATACATGTTTCTACAGATTATGTTTTTGCCGGTGACGGCAGCAGACCCTACATCGAATGGGATACGGTAAATCCCAAAAGTGCTTACGGTGCTTCAAAGGCACTCGGTGAAAAATATGCATTAAGCTTTAACGACAAAAGCTTTGTGGTACGAACCTCTTGGCTTTACGGCTATCAGGGTAAAAACTTTGTAAAAACCGTCCGCAGAGTTATAAGAGAAAAGGGTGCCATTACGGTAGTTAACGACCAAATAGGCAACCCCACAAATGCCAATGATTTAGCACATCATATTTTAAAATTAGCACTAACAGAGGAATACGGAATATATCACTGCACCGGTAACGGCGAATGCTCATGGTACGATTTTGCGGTAAAGATTGCCGAGTACTCGGGCTTTGGTGATGTAGTTAAGCCGTGCACAACCGAGGAATATCCAAGTCCTACAAAAAGACCCGCCTATTCTTCTCTTTCCAATCTTGCGCTTAAATGCGGAGTCGGCGATGAAATGAGAGACTGGCAGGAGGCTCTTAAAGAATATATATCAAAGGTGGAGGACAATTAAAATGAAAACATATTTAGTAACCGGCGGTGCCGGATTTATAGGCTCGAATTTTGTTATTTATATGCTCGGAAAATATGACGATGTAAAAATAATAAATGTCGATAAGCTTACCTATGCAGGCAATCTCGAAAATTTAAAAAGCGTTGAAGGCAATCCGAATTACAGCTTCGTTCAGGCGGATATATGCGACAGGGAAGCAATTTCCGAAATTTTCGCAAAAAACGATATAGATTATGTCGTAAATTTTGCTGCCGAAAGCCATGTTGACCGCAGTATATCCAATCCCGAAATTTTTGTTAAAACAAATGTTGAGGGTACGGTTAATATGCTTCAGTGTGCAAAGCTTGCATGGCAAACAGGTGACGACACCTATAAGGAGGGTGTAAAATACCTTCAGGTTTCAACCGATGAGGTATACGGTACTCTCGGTTCAGAGGGCTTCTTCACCGAAGCAACTCCGCTTGATCCCCACTCTCCGTATTCCGCTTCAAAGGCATCTGCCGACCTTTTTGTAAAAGCCTTCGGAGATACCTATAGGTTCCCTATAAATATCACCCGCTGCTCTAACAACTACGGTCCGTACCAATTCCCCGAAAAGCTTATTCCCCTTATTATGAACAACACCCTAAAGCACAAGGAGCTTCCCGTTTACGGTGACGGTATGCAGATAAGAGACTGGCTGTATGTTGAGGACCACTGTAAGGCAATTGATATGGTGATAAGAAACGGTAGGCTCGGAGAGGTTTATAATGTAGGCGGTCACAACGAAAAGCCTAACATATTTATTGTTAAATCGATAATCGAATACATCAAGGAAAATGTTGACAGCGAGGTCGGTGAGCATATGATAAAGCATGTTACCGACCGTAAGGGACACGACCGCCGTTACGGCATCGACCCGCAGAAAATCAAGGATGAGCTCGGTTGGTATCCCGAAACCTGCTTTGAGGTGGGTATTAAAAAGACGCTCAAATGGTATCTTGACAATATGAGCTGGGTTGAAAGCATAGTAAGCGGTGATTATGTAAAATACTACGATAAGATGTATTCCGGAAAGAAGGAAATTTAAATTGGGTAAGTTCAATTTTATAAAAACCTCCATTGAGGGCCTTATAATAGTCGAGCCCACAGCCTACGGTGATGAGCGTGGATACTTTATGGAAACCTATCAGGAGGAGGATTTCATAAAGGGCGGAATTGATGTGAGGTTCGTTCAGGATAACCAATCTATGTCAACTAAGGGCGTGCTCAGAGGTCTGCATTTTCAGAAAAAATACAGTCAATCCAAGCTTGTACGCTGTATAAGCGGCGAGGTTTTCGATGTTGCCGTTGATTTAAGACCGAACAGTCCGACCTACGGAAAATGGGAGGGTGTTATTCTCTCCCCCGAAAACAAAAGGCAGTTTTTTATTCCCAAAGGCTTTGCTCACGGCTTTCTTGTTTTATCGGATATGGCAGAATTTGTCTATAAGGTTGATGATTTTTATCATCCTAATGATGAGGGCGGTCTTATGTGGAACGATCCTGATATAGGTGTTAATTGGCCCATACCCGACGGTATGGAGGTTAAGCTTTCCGACAAGGACAAGCTTCATCCTGCCTTTAAGGATTTTAAAATTTAAGGCTGTTAAAAAACATAAACCTCCTTTAAAGGGTAACAATAACCCTAAAAGGAGGTTTAATTTTTATGAAAAGCAGCACCGGCGGACTTATAAAAGGAATCGGTATAGGAATGGTAGCAGGAGCAGCGGTGACAATGGCGGCAAAAGCCGCAGTAAAGGACAAGCACAATATTTCCAAGGGCTCGGCAAAGCTGTTAAAGGCTGTGGGCGATTTCGCAGACGGCATACAAACCATTTTTAAATAACAATTTAATATTCTAAAGCATACCGGTGTTAAAGGGATGACCTTTAACGCCGGTACATAAAATACAGAGTGCGCCAATTAAGGCAAAATGCTTTATACTGTTATTTATACGGCATTTTTTCGTTTAACCGACACCTCACCCGAATCGAGCCTTAATTTCTTACCGTTTTCCTTAACGCAAAGCCTTGCATCGTCGTCTATGCCGATAACGGTTGCCGTATGCAGGGCGCCCTCCTTATTAAAGGTAATTTCTTCGCCTATAAGGAAACATCGGTCACGGTATTCCTTAATAAAGCTTCTGCTTTCTATATTTTTGTAAATTTCAAAGAATTCCTTTAAAAGTGCTGCAACAAATTGACTGTATAAAAGTGAGGTAAAGCTTAAGCTTGTTATAAAGCCGGCAGTATCCTTTATTTCACAGGGTAATTCTTCGATATTTCCGCAAAGATTTGCCCCAATGCCTACAACGGCATAATCAAGTGCTCCGGTTTCTGACACGAAAGCACCCTCGGTAAGTATACCGCACACCTTTCTTGAAGCTATGAATATATCGTTAACCCATTTTATACCGGACCTTTTACCCGAAAATATATCAATGGCTTTAGCTGCGGCAACAGCTGCGGCAACGGTTATAAGCGTCACCCTTTCGGGAGGCAGCGACGGTCTCAGGACAACACTCATATAAACTCCGCCATAGGGTGAAAAGAAGGCTCTGTTCCTCCTGCCTCTGCCGGAGCTTTGGGAAAGTGCTAAAATGACCGTGCCCTCGCCTGCCCCACCGTCAGCCAGCTTTTTTGCATAGGCATTTGTAGAATCGGTGCTTTCAAGCAAAACTATATTAACACCCCTACAATACTTTTCTATTTGCTGCAAAAAAACCTTACTGTTTTGCTCGGAAATTCTATATCCCCTGCGCCGCAAGGCTTCAATTTTATAACCGTCTTCACAAAGCCCGTTAACCGTCTTTAACACGACACTCCTGCTTATCGAAAGCCTTTTTGCAAGCTCTGCTGCGGAAATAAAATCCTCCGAAGTGCAAAGCTCCTTCAAAATTTCATTCCTTAAATCCGCTTTCATAATATCACCGAGGTTATTTTAATGCCCCGAGAAGCATTTGTCAACCTAAACCACATAGCAAGTTGACCCAAGCTTTAATGCAGGAATGTAAAAATTGCAAAAAAATTAAATTCGTTGTTGACTTTTCACCTGATATTATATATAATTATAAGGCTTGATACTTTACAGCTTAATATAGTGACATCGAGGTGTGGCTCAGTTTGGTAGCTTTGAGCTCGACTGCTGCCGGTGGCAGATAAAAGGAGAGCGAAAAGTCGCTGCGGTAGAAATTTTGTGCCACTTGTCGGCAAAAAATTTCGGGCACCGCAAGTGTGGCTGCGTAGCAGCGCTCTTACCAAAGCTGTGTTTTATACCGAATATTTACAACTTAATACAATATATCGAGGTGTGGCTCAGTTTGGTAGAGCGCTGCGTTCGGGACGCAGAGGCCGCAGGTTCAAGTCCTGTCACCTCGACCAAAGCCCCAAAGGCATAAGTCTTTGGGGCTTTACTTTTTACTTAATGCTGCATAGTAAAAAGGACGGCGATTTTCGCAAGAAGATCACCGTCCTTTTTTGTTTCTTTTCCATTTCGATGCTTAAGCTTCTCCCTCTTCACCGAAAAATCGCCCCTTGCGGACGGTAAGAAAGAAGAAAAAGGAGCTTTTATCTGCTTTGCGTACAACTTTTGCTTTAAAAATTAAAAATCAGGTGCGATAAAGCACCTGATTTGAGAGTG
>CAYLQF010000005.1:0-28687 GCA_964385735.1 uncultured Ruminococcus sp.
GAGTTTATTGCAATGATAAGCGATAAGCTCAGACTTAAGCTTAAAATATCCTGATTGTACAAGTCTGGTATATGGGATACAGTTGATGAGGTTACGGTAAAACTGCAAAAATGAGCATACGGCCGAAGAAATAAGAAATAATTTAACACTCTGCAATACTGCGAAAGTTTTGCAGGGTGTTTACAAATCATTTCAAGTCAAAAGCTTTTGCCGATTGGTGAAATTTTAGAGCTTATTATTTTCTTAAAAGGTTAAAAATAAGGTTTAAAATAGCCGAAGCCTCTGAAAAGCTTTACTTTTCAGAGGCTTCGGCTGCAATTACTGTGGTGACCCATCGGGAATTCGAATCCCGGACACCTTGATTAAAAGTCAAGTGCTCTGCCAGCTGAGCTAATGGATCATATAGACAGCTTTATTATTATATCAACAAGCATTTGCATTGTCAAGCAAAAAAAGTGACATTTTGCAAAAAATGTGCGTGTTTACAATTTTTACTCTTGATTTTATAAAATTATACTTGATTTTATAAAAATAATAAGGTATCATATTATTCGGTAAAAATAATTTCCGATTTTTACACTTATAAGCGGGCGTGGCGGAATTGGCAGACGCGCCAGCCTTAGGAGCTGGTGTCTACGATGTGCAGGTTCAACTCCTGTCGCCCGCACCAAAGGCCCAAAGACATAAGTCTTTGGGCCTTTACTGTATTTATGATGAATTTTAGCCTTATAAAAGCAATAATAAGCTTAGAAAAGGAGGCTTTGCTGTGGATAAATTTGAATTGGTGGCACCCTACAAACCGACAGGTGACCAGCCGGAGGCTATTGAAAGGCTGACGGAGGGACTGCGCAAGGGCTTAAAGGAACAGGTTTTGCTCGGCGTTACAGGCAGCGGTAAGACCTTCACCATGGCTAACATTATTGCTAACATCAATCGTCCTACACTAGTGTTAGCCCACAATAAAACCCTCGCCGCTCAGCTATGCTCTGAGTTTCGGGAATTTTTCCCCAACAATGCGGTGGAATATTTTGTTTCCTATTACGATTATTATCAGCCGGAAGCATATATTCCGGGTACGGATACTTATATAGAAAAGGATTCCGCAATAAACGATGAAATTGATAAGCTCCGCCATAGCGCTACCTGTGCTCTTTCCGAACGAAGGGATGTTATAATTGTCGCAAGCGTTTCCTGCATTTATTCGCTCGGAAGTCCTATCGATTACAGGAATATGGTTATATCTCTCAGAACGGGGATGAAAAAGGAGAGAGATGAGCTTATAGCGAAGCTTGTTGATTTGCAGTATGAGAGAAATGATATAAATTTTGTGAGAAACAAATTCAGGGTGAGGGGAGATACGGTTGAAATATACCCCGCAAACGCATATAATACCGCTGTTCGAATTGAATTTTTCGGTGATGAGATAGACAGAATCCTCGAAATAAATACCTTGACAGGTGAATTGAAGCAATCCTTGTCTCATATCGCAATATATCCGGCTTCTCATTATATTGTGGCTCCTGATAAGCTCGAAAAAGCTCTTGACGAGCTTAAATCAGAGATGGAAGACAGAGTAAAGCTTTTCACCGATTGCGGTAAGCTTATCGAAGCACAGCGGATAAGGCAAAGAACAGAATATGATATGGAAATGCTCAGGGAAATAGGTATATGTAAGGGAATAGAAAATTATTCGAGAGTGCTTTCGGGCCGTGCGGCCGGCAGTACACCGTCAACCCTTCTTGATTATTTTCCGAATGATTTTCTTTTGTTTGTTGACGAATCTCATGTGACTCTTCCGCAGGTAAGAGGTATGTTCGGCGGAGACAGGGGAAGAAAAGAAAATCTTATTGAATACGGATTTCGTTTGCCGTCCGCTTATGATAACCGTCCTTTAAGCTTCGAGGAGTTTTACAGTCATATAAATCAGGCAGTATTTGTTTCGGCAACGCCTGCCGAATTTGAGCGCAGTCACGCAGATGCTGTAGTAGAGCAGGTGATAAGGCCAACAGGCTTGCTTGATCCCTCTGTTACGGTTAAGCCCTCCGAAGGGCAGATAGACGATTTGATTTCTCAGATAAATATTCGTACCTTAAGAAAAGAAAAAATTCTCGTTACAACACTTACCAAAAAAATGGCCGAGGATCTTACCGAATATCTCGAAAATGCCGGAATAAGGGTAAGATATATGCATCATGATATCGACACGGTTGAGAGAATGGAGATAATAAGGGGCTTGCGTCTCGGAGAGTTTGATGTGCTTGTAGGAATAAATTTACTAAGAGAAGGACTGGATATACCCGAGGTTTCTCTTGTTGCCATACTCGATGCCGACAAGGAGGGATTCTTAAGAAGCGAGACCTCTCTTGTTCAGACTATCGGCAGAGCGGCACGAAATGCAAACGGTGAGGTAATAATGTATGCCGACAGTGTGACCCCTTCAATGGAAAATGCTATAGCGGAAACCGAGCGCCGTAGGAATATTCAGAGCAAATATAATGCTGAGCACGGAATAGTACCTAAAACGGTGGTTAAGGATGTTCACGATATTATAGAAATAGGGAAAAAGGCGGAGGATAGACTTGCCGACGGTAAACGCCTCACCAAGGAGGAGAAAAGCCTGCTTATAAAGCAGCTTACAAAAGAAATGCAACAGGCAGCTAAAATTCTTGAATTTGAACAAGCGGCTTATTTGCGAGATAAAATAAATAAGCTGCAAGGCAAGGATAAAGGCTCACCGTAGCTTAGCGGCACGCCTGCCCTACAAAACAGGGGTGTAAGAAGGCTTCTACTGTACCTTTTTGTAATAGCTGTGAAAATTTTGAAAAAACAGTTTACTTTTTTAAAGAGCTGCTGTAAAATATACCTCGAACATTTGTTTTTTGAAATTTCTGTTCTCTAATGAAATTAAAAGGAGATATTTTTTTGGCTAACGATAAAATAATAGTTCACGGTGCGAGGGAGCATAATCTTAAAAATATTGATGTTGAAATCCCCCGTGATAAGCTGGTTGTTTTTACGGGGCTTTCGGGAAGCGGAAAGTCATCTCTTGCCTTTGATACAATATATGCAGAGGGGCAAAGGCGATATGTAGAGTCTCTGTCTTCATATGCAAGACAGTTTTTGGGACAAATGGAAAAGCCTGCGGTTGACAGTATAGAGGGACTTTCTCCGGCAATATCTATAGATCAGAAAACAACCTCGAAAAATCCGAGGTCAACTGTCGGTACGGTTACGGAAATATACGATTATCTTCGCCTTTTGTACGCAAGGGTGGGTATACCGCATTGCCCTGTGTGTGGCAGAGAAATTAAAATGCAGCCGACGGATAAAATAGTCGATACCGTTTTGTCCATACCAGAGGGCAGCAAAATTCAGCTTTTATCTCCGATTGTTATGGGCCGTAAGGGCGAGCACGCAAAGGAGCTGCTTTCGCTTAGAAAATCGGGATATTCTAGAGTAAGAATAGACGGTAATATTTACGAGCTTTCGGAAGAAATCAAGCTTGAAAAAAATAAAAAGCATACTATTGAGGTGGTCATTGACCGACTTGTCATAAAGGACGGTATACGCTCAAGGCTTACAGATAGTGTCGAAACCGCACTGAAGGTCTCTTCCGGTCTGCTTGCGGTTGATGTTATAGGCGGCGAGGAGCTCCGTTTTTCGCAAAGCTATGCCTGTGAAGAGCACGGTATAAGCATACCCGAGCTTACACCTACAATGTTTTCCTTTAATAATCCGTTCGGTGCCTGTCCTACCTGTACCGGAATAGGTGTTTTTATGAAAACAGACCCGAGGCTTGTCGTGGGCGATGAGGAAAAATCTCTTACAGACGGTTGCATAAAGGTTTCCGGTTGGGGCGTTAACTCATGGTTTCATCCCGATGCCGGAGCGATAGCTCAGATGTATTATAAAGGCATCGCCGAATACTACTCCTTTGATATCAACACTCCGTGGAAGAATATTCCCGAAAACGCCAAACAGGCTGTTTTGTACGGCACGGGCGACACAAAGCTTAAGCTCAGAAGAAACACACAGCTTGGCGGCGGCGTTTACGAAGCACCCTTTGAGGGAGTAATAAACAATATTGAACGAAGATACAAAAACACCTCGAGCGAGTATGCACGGGCGGAGCTTGAAAGCTATATGACCGAGAGTGCTTGTCCCGATTGCAAGGGCAGGAGACTTAAGGACGAATACCTTGCGGTTACCGTGGGCGGAAAAAACATAATAGAATTCTGCGATATGGCGGTTGCCGATTCTTTGGAATTTATAGACTCTTTGTCCTTCGGTGAGAAGGATTCAATGATAGCAGAACCGATTTTGAAGGAAATAAAGGAAAGACTTTCCTTTCTTGCGAGCGTGGGTCTTGATTATCTTGCCCTTTCTCGCTCCTCCGGCACGCTTTCGGGCGGAGAAAGTCAGAGAATAAGGCTTGCCACTCAGATAGGATCATCGTTGATGGGTGTGCTTTACATTCTTGACGAACCGAGCATAGGTCTTCATCAGCGGGATAACGAAAAGCTGCTTGCAACGCTTAAAAATCTCAGAAATCTCGGAAATACTCTTATTGTTGTCGAGCATGACGAGGATACTATGCGTGAGGCGGATTTTATAGTTGATATCGGTCCTGGTGCGGGTATTCACGGCGGTAATGTGGTTTTTGCGGGGACTCCGAAGGAGCTTGAAAAATGTACTGCATCGATAACCTCGGATTATCTTACCGGCAGGAAAATAATACCGGTACCGAATGAGCGCAGGAAGGGTAACGGCGGTTTTCTTGAAATTACGGGCGCTGCGGAAAATAACCTTAAGGGCATAGATGTTAAAATTCCCCTTGGCGAATTTGTTTGTGTTACAGGTGTTTCGGGGAGCGGTAAATCTTCTCTTGTAAACGATATAATTTATAAGGTGCTTGCAAATAAGCTTAACCGAGCTAAAACAATACCCGGAAAATTCTCATCGGTAAAGGGCGTTGAGCTTTTGGACAAGGTTATAGATATAGATCAGTCTCCGATAGGAAGAACCCCCAGAAGCAATCCTGCGACTTATACGGGAGTTTTCAATAATATTAGGGAGCTTTTTGCTTCTACAAGAGATGCAAAAGCACACGGATACAATGCCGGAAGATTTTCCTTTAATGTTAAGGGAGGCAGATGTGAGGCCTGCTGCGGAGACGGTATAATTAAAATCGAGATGCACTTTTTGCCGGATATTTATGTTCCGTGCGAGGTATGCGAGGGTAAGCGGTATAACAGAGAAACTCTGACTGTTAAATATAAGGGTAAAAATATTCACGATGTGCTTGAAATGACGGTCGAGGAGGGCGTTGACTTTTTTGAGAGCATACCTAAAATTCACAGAAAGCTTAAAACCCTTTGCGATGTCGGCCTCGGCTATGTTAAGCTGGGACAGCCTGCTACTACGCTATCCGGAGGAGAAGCACAGAGGGTAAAGCTTGCCACAGAGCTTTCAAAACGCCCTACCGGAAAAACCGTTTATATACTTGATGAGCCTACAACGGGGCTTCATACCGCCGATGTTCATCAGCTTATAAATGTCTTACAGCGTCTTGTTGAAAGCGGCAATACGGTTCTCGTTATCGAGCATAATCTTGATGTTATTAAAACTGCCGACCACATAATAGATTTAGGACCCGAGGGCGGAAATAAGGGAGGAGCTGTTGTTTGCTGCGGCACTCCGGAGGAAATTTGCCGCTGTAAGGAATCATATACGGGTAAATTTCTGAAAAAGCTGCTTAAATAACCGTTTATTTACACATTATTCACCACTTTTAGGATTTTATTATTTAAAATGGTCTAATAAGAGAATACTAAGGCGGTGCGGTTGTGTTCGGCTATGTTAGAATAGATAAGGGCGAGCTTAAGGTTAAGGAGTACGATACCTATAAGGCTGTCTACTGTTCTCTTTGTAAAAAGCTCGGTAAGAGCTATGGCTTTTTTTCAAGACTGACTCTAAGCTACGATTTCACATTTCTTGCTCTCCTTAGTATGTCATTGAAGGATGGGTGCTGCGGCTTTGAACGAAAAAGCTGTGCATTTAATCCTCTTAAAAAATGCAATTACTGTAAGGATATGTCCGATATAGATATGCCTGCTGCCGCAGCTATGATTATGATGTATTATAAGCTGCTTGATAACATTAAGGACGAAAAGGGTATTAAAAAAATAGGCTTTATTTTTATTAAACCGCTATTTTCGAGGGCGTATAAAAAGGCAGCCCGTCTCTATCCGGATATAAACGCTACGGTCTCTGATTATATAGAAGCTCAAAATGCGGTTGAGGCTTCAGGCTCCTGCGAGCTTGACCCCGCCTGCGAGCCTACCGCAAGGGCGCTGGCCGAAATATTCAGCCTTTGCTGCGAGGATAAGGCTCAGAAAAGAGTGCTTGAAAGATTGGGATATTGTATAGGTCGATATGTTTATATTCTTGATGCTGCCTGCGATGCTTGTGAGGATGCTAAGAGCGGCTCTTACAATGTTTTTAAAGCAGAGGCAGGCGAGGATATCAAAAAGCTTTTCTCCGAAAGGGTGCAGCCTCAGCTTTATTTTTGTATAAACGAAGCTATAAAGGCTTTTGAGCTTCTTGATATAAAAAAATACAAATCAATACTGGGAAATATAATATATTCAGGTCTTGAAGAGACCTTTAAAAAGGAGCTTTTTAAATGAACGATCCGTATGCAGTGCTTGGTGTCTCCAGGTCTTCAACAGATGAGGAAATAAAGGATGCATATCGAAAGCTTGCGAGAAAATATCATCCCGACAATTATGCCGATAATCCTCTTTCTGACCTTGCAGGGGAAAAGATGAAGGAGATAAACGATGCATATGATATGATTATGAACGAGCGTAAAAATTCCGGTAATAGGTATAAGGGCTCAAATTCATCGGGCACATCGTCATTTCCGGATGTGCGTTCTCTTATAAACAGGGGTATGCTTGAGCAGGCACAGGAGCTGCTTGACGGTGTTCCTGTGGCGTCAAGAAATGCAGAATGGTATTTTTTGAACGGAACTGTATTGTATCGCAGAGGCTGGTTTGATCAAGCTTATACAAGCTTTGCTACTGCCTGTAGAATGGAGCCTTCAAACGGTGAATATGCAAACGCTATGCGTAATGCCTCCCGTCAGGCAGGAGCACAGTATAATAATCCCTACCGTAGCTACGGCAATCAGGGCGGTTGCTCAGCCTGCGATGTTTGTCAGGGACTTATATGTGCAGATTGCTGCTGTGAATGTATGGGTGGAGATCTCATACCCTGTTGTTAATATTTTGTCATGCGGAGTGATAAAACTTGAAAAAAACTGTCAGGATAACACTTTGTGCAATAACTGCGGCCTTGGCGGCTTCTTTTATGCTTGTCGGCTATTTCCCGTATCTTACATATGCTGTACCCGGTATAGCGGGCTTGTTTATGATAATGCCCCTTGTTGAGGTCGGACTCGGATATGCTTTTGCTTCATATGCGGTAAGTGCGATGATAGTGCTTTTAAGCGCAGAGCCTGAGTCGGCTGCTGTTTATGTATGCTTGCTCGGATATTATCCTGTACTTAAGGCACTGATAGAAAGGATAAATAACAGGCTTGTTGAATGGTCAATTAAATTTGTAGTCTTAAACTGCTCGCTCGGTTTGATCTATGCGGTCACAAGGTTTATAATGAATATAAGTGTTGATTCATTGGGTGATCTTGGGAAATACGGCGTTTACATTTTTGTTGTACTGTGCAACATCACATTTGTTTTCTATGATATCGCAGTTTCAAAAATGGGTGCTCTTTATATGCTGAGGGTGCATCCGCATATAAAAAAGCTTTCCAAAAGGTGAGCTTCAAAGCAGTAACCGAAGGGTAAGGGAGCCGCTCGGCTCTTTACTTTTGTCGGCTTAAAGTAAGGGGGTATAGTTTTGAAAAGAGTGGTTATAATCGGCGGCGGTGCGGCAGGTCTTGCTGCCGGTATAGCAGCTGCGTGTGACGGTATAGAAACGGTAATCGTCGAAAAAAATATGCGTCCTGCAAGAAAGCTTATGATAACGGGCAAGGGCAGATGCAATGTTACCAATAACTGCGATGTTGATACTCTTATAAAAAATGTTGTTCGTAACGGCAAATTCCTTTATTCGGCTTTTTCGTCCTTTTCCGCTTATGCTACAATGCAATTTTTCGAGGCAAACGGAGTTCCCCTTAAAACAGAAAGGGGGAACAGGGTATTTCCCGTGTCCGATAAAGCCTCGGATATAGTTGATGCTCTTGTCAGCGCAAATATAAGGCTTGGCAACAAAATAATAAACAAAACCGCTTCCGGTCTTTCTTTTGACGGCGATAGGGTAACATCTGCAGCCTTTTCGGACGGTACCTGTTTAGACGCCGATGCCTTTATAATCGCAACCGGTGGAAAATCCTATCCTCTTACCGGTTCAACGGGCGACGGCTACGAATTTGCCCTTTCGGCAGGACATACCGTTACTGAAATAACACCCTCCTTAGTTCCTCTTGAATGTCATGAGGGATTCTGTTCAAGGCTTTCCGGACTTACCCTTAAAAATGTAACCCTGTCTGTATATGAAAACGGAAAAAAGAAACCGATTTTCAGCGAGTTCGGTGAGATGCTTTTTACTCACTTCGGCATATCGGGGCCGCTTGTGCTAAGTGCTTCGGCAAGACTTGGAAATATTACGCCCGATAAATATACTGCTGTTATTGACTTGAAGCCCGCTTTGAGCTACGAACAGCTTGACAGGCGTATATTGCGAGATTTTTCGGGTGAGCTTAATAAGGATATAAGCAATGCCCTTTTTTCGCTTTTGCCGAAAAGCCTTGTTTCAACCGTGCTTTTCCTTGCCGAAATCGACGGCGGCACAAAAATAAATTCCGTAAGCCGTAAGCAGCGGCAGACCTTGGTGAATACTATTAAAAATATAAGGCTCGGAATTAATCGTAAAAGGCCTATCGATGAGGCAATAATAACCTCTGGCGGTGTTTCTGTTAAGGAAATTGAGCCTATGACTATGAGGTCTAAAATCAAAAATAATCTTTATTTTGCCGGCGAGCTGATAGATGTTGATGCTTATACCGGCGGATTTAATTTGCAAATAGCATTTTCAACCGGCTATTCCGCCGGTAAGGCGGCATCAAAACAACTAAAATCAAGAACGGTGGAGGAATTATGATATCTGTAGCGATTGACGGGCCGGCAGGAGCCGGAAAAAGCACCCTTGCAAGGGCGGCGGCGAAAAAACTCGGCTATATGTATGTTGATACCGGCGCACTTTACCGTACGGTGGGACTTAAATTTTTAAATTCCGGATATAGCAGTGAGCTTGACTGTGATATCGATGCCGTTTTGAATGATACAGAGATTAAGGTCAAGTTTGTGCGGGGAGAGCAGCGTGTTTTTTTGGACGGTGTGGATGTTACCTCTGATATAAGGACTCCGCAGGCATCAATGATGGCATCGGCCGTTTCCGCAAAGCCTCAGGTAAGAGCATTTCTGCTTGATATGCAGCGCAGACTTGCCAAAGAGAATGATGTTATTATGGACGGCAGAGATATCGGAACCGTAGTTTTGCCTGATGCCACGGTTAAAATTTTTCTTACCGCTTCTCCGAAGGTTCGTGCGCAGCGCCGTTTTGATGAGCTTAAGGAGAAGGGAATGTCTGTTTCCCTTGATGAAATATATAACGATATGGTGAAACGGGATTATAACGATTCTCACAGAGCAATAGCCCCCTTAAAGCCTGCACCGGATGCTGTTGAGGCGGATACCTCGGGTCTTGATTTTAACTCTTCACTGGATATGCTGCTCGGCATTATTTCGAAAGGAATTCAGGGTAGATGACAAAAATAATTCTTGCGAAAACCGCAGGCTTTTGCTTTGGGGTAAACAGAGCCGTCAATATGGTTTACGAGCTTTTGGACAGCGGCAAAAGAGTTTGTACGCTGGGACCTATAATTCATAATCCCCAGATAGTTAAAGAATTTGAAGACAGGGGAGTAAGGGTTGTTTCCTCTCTCGAGGAAGCTGATTGCTCGGAGACTCTTGTTATAAGGTCTCACGGTGTCGGAGCGGAGGTCTACCGCAGAGCGGAAAAGGCCGGTATAAGCCTTGTAGATGCAACCTGTCCCTTTGTTTCGAAAATACACAAAATAGTTGCCTCCGCCTCCGAAAACGGAGATACCGTTTTGATAGCAGGCGACCTTGCTCATCAGGAGGTAATAGGCATAGTCGGTTATTGTAACGGACCGGTTTATACATTTTCCTGTGAGGAGGATATAATAAATATCGCAAAAAATCATCCCGAAATAGCGGATAAGGGAGTAACAGTTGTTTCTCAAACGACCTTTAACGCAAAAAAGTGGGAAAAAGTACAAGAAATTTTAAAAAAAGTCTATACAAATGCGAAAATATTTGATACAATATGTAGTGCAACTTCGATGAGACAGAATGAAGCCGACGAGCTCAGCCGAGCCTGTGATGTAATGGTTGTCATAGGGGGAAGGCACAGCTCAAACACATCAAAGCTTTTTGATGCTTGCAGGGCTTTCTGTCAAAGGTCATATCTTATAGAATCTGCGGACGAGCTTTTGCCCGACTGGTTTTTAAAGTGCGGCAGCGTTGGGGTTGTCGCAGGTGCATCTACACCTGCGGGTATAATAAAGGAGGTTATTCAAACCATGTCGGAAATTTTACAATCGGTTGATGAACAGTTAGATGCAGAGCAGGCTGTTCAGAAGAGCTTCGAGGAAATGACAGACGAAGAAGCATTTGAGGCGTCTCTCAGCAATTTAACGGGAGATCAGAAGGTATGCGGCGTTGTGCTCGCAGTTGACTCCGGCGAAATCCAAGTAGATTTCGGAAGAGGCATTACGGGCTATGTATCTGCCGCAGAGTATTCTGCAGATCCCTCGGTTAAGCTTGAGGACGAGGTTAAGGTCGGCGACAAGCTTGATCTCATCATTATGAAGATAAACGATCAGGAAGGAACCGCAATGCTTTCTAAGCGTCGTTACGATGCTATTGCCGGTTGGAACAATATAGTTGCAGCCAAGGATTCCGGTGAAGTGCTCAGCGGTGTCGTTCGAGACATCGTAAAGGGCGGAGTTGTTGTTTATTCAAACAATGTTCGGGTGTTCATCCCTGCATCTCAGGCTACAGCATCAAGAGGCGAAGCTCTTGAAGAGCTTAAGGGCAAGGAGGTTTCCTTCCGCATAATCGAAATCGGCAGAGGCCGTAGGGCAGTAGGCTCCGTTCGCAGCGTTCTCAGAGAAGCTCGCAAGGAGGCCGAAGAAAAGCTCTGGAGCACCATTGCCGTAGGCGATCGCTTTACCGGTGTTGTTAAGTCCATAACAACCTACGGTGCATTTGTGGATATCGGCGGTGTTGACGGTATGGTACACATCTCCGAGCTTTCATGGACCAGAATTAAAAATCCGTCCGAGGTTGTTTCGGTTGGTGATACTGTTGATGTATATGTTAAGGCTCTTGATCCCGAGAAGAAAAAAATATCTCTCGGCTATAAGAAAGCAGAGGACAATCCGTGGACGATTTTCCAAACCAAATATGCTGTCGGCGATGTTATTGATGCAACTGTAGTAAGTATGACATCATATGGCGCATTTGCAAGGATTCTCCCGGGAGTTGACGGCCTTATACATATCTCTCAAATAGCGGATAAGCATATTGCAAAGCCGCAGGATGAGTTGACGGTCGGTCAAGAGGTTAAGGCTAAAATAACAGCCGTTGATCTTGAAAAGAAGAGGGTAAGCCTTTCTATTCGTGCTCTTCTTGAAGAAAACAAGACCGAAGAGGCAACAGAGGAAGCTCAGGCTGAGACAGCTGAGGAATCTGAAGCTGAATAATTAAAGTTTCGGACCTTGCCCTTAAGGTAAGGTCCGTTTTCGATTTTTTCGGAGGTGTGAGCTTGAAAAGCAGTATAAGGGTAAAGCATAAAAGAGGTATTCCGGTACAGAGCAGAATTATAGTGTCCTTTGTTTTGCTTCTTTTACAGATAGCGCTTTTGTACGCTGTGGTACAAAGGCTGTCAAGGTCTTTTTTTCTGTTTTATGTGCTTCTTGAGATTATTGCTGCCATTACGGTTATTTTTATAGTGAATAAAAGAGGAAATCCAAGCTATAAAATAATGTGGATAATATTTATACTTGCTGTTCCCGTATTCGGTATTTGCCTTTATCTGCTGTGGGGCGGCTCCCGTGTTTTTCCGCACTTTAAGCGCCGTATGCAATACTGTAAAAATAATTATATGCCGCTGCTTAATGAAGACCCCGAGGTCAGAAAACGGCTCAGGTATGAGGACCTTAATCGTTCCCGTCAGGCAGATTATCTTACAAGAGAATCCGGATATCCTATCTATGACGGAACAGCTGTCGAATATCTTTCTCCGGGTGAAAAATTTTTTCCGAGATTTCTTGAAGAGCTTTCTAAGGCGGAAAGATATATTTATATAGAATTTTTTATAATTGCCGAGGGTGCTATGTGGAGTGCCGTCGAGGAAATTCTTGTCAAAAAGGCCTCCGAGGGAATCGAGGTTAAGGTTTTATTTGATGACTTCGGTTCGATAAAGCGACAGCATAAGGATTTCATAACAAAGCTTCGCTCAAAAGGAATTAAGGTTGCGGTTTTTAACAGAATAAGACCGTCGCTCGATATATTTATGAACAACCGAAATCACCGCAAAATAGTCGTTATTGACGGAAAAACAGCCGTAACCGGAGGAATGAATCTTGCCGATGAATATATAAACGAAATAGAGCGCTTCGGATATTGGATGGATTGTGCCGTTATGATAAGCGGTAAGGCAGTTAAGAGCTTTCTCGCTATGTTTTGTATGATGTGGGAATTTTCAACAGGCGAAAAAATAGATATGAAGGCTCATACTTCGCAAAGCGTGGTTCCGGCAAGCGGCTATGTGCTGCCGTATTGCGATGACCCCTTAGGCAGCGATAACCCTGCTGAGGGTATTTATATGCAGATACTTAATACTGCACAAAAGTATGTATATATAACCTCACCGTACCTTATTATTGACAGTACAATGATAACCGCTTTGCAAATAACCGCAAAATCCGGCGTGGATGTAAGAATAATAACTCCCCATATTCCGGATAAATGGTATGTTCATCCCGTAACGCAATATAATTATCTTGAATTGCTTGAGGCAGGCGTTAAAATTTACGAATACACTCCGGGATTTATACATTCGAAAATTTTTCTTTCGGATGACAGCGTTGCAACGGTGGGTACCGTTAATATGGATTACCGTAGCTTTATGCTTCATTTTGAATGTGGGGCATGGTTTACAAATAGGGATACGGTTGCAGATATTAAAGAAAGCGTTGATAAAATTCTTGAGCAATCTCAGGAAATAAAGCTTGCGCAGTGGAAAAAGAGTCCGCTTATACTGAGACTCAAGAGAGCTGTGCTGCATATTTTTGCTCCCTTCCTTTAACCTGATTTACAACTTAATTTTTTTACAGAGGCTGTAACAGTCGGAATTAACCCGTTGTTACAGCCTCTTAATTTTTTTGTAAAAAAGATAAAAAAGTTCTTGATTTTTCTGTCAGGTGTCATTATAATATAAACAAGTGGTGAAAAGTGTGTCTAAAAACCATTAAAGTGTATCAAAGTGTTGAAAAGGAGGCGGTGAACCTGTTATACGGCGGATATCAACATAATATCGATAAAAAAGGCAGGCTCGCCATTCCTTCTAAGCTTAGGGATGAGCTCGGGACAAGCTTTATGATTTGCCGAGGAATTTACGGTAAGCGTTGCCTTTGTGTTTATTCAACCGAAAAATGGAACGAGCTTGTAGAGAAAATAGGAAAGCTGCCGGCTGCTAAGTCAAGCGTTGTAAAGCGCTTCCTTTACGACGGCGCATTCAATGTCGAATTCGATACTCAGGGCAGAATTTTAATTCCGGCTTCCCTTCGTGAATATGCGATGCTTGAGGGAGAAGCTCATATTATAGGTATGGATACTAATCTTGAAATATGGAATACCGAACTTTGGCAGGAGGAAAATGCTCAGTATTCGCCCGAGTCGGTTGCTTCGATTGTTGAAGGGCTTGAGTTTTAAAATGCAGTTCAATCATATATCGGTGCTTTTAAATGAAACTGTTTCTTCGCTGCAAATAAATCCGAACGGTATATATGTTGACGGAACAGTCGGCGGAGCAGGACATTCGCTTGAGATAGCCAAAAGGCTGAAAAACGGCAGACTTATAGCTCTTGACCGTGATCCGGATGCTGTCTGTGTTGCTTCAAAGCGCCTTGAGGGATATCCCGCAACTGTGCTTCAAAGCAATTTTGAGGATATTGATGTTGCCTTGGCAGGTCTCGGAATAGATAAGGTAGACGGTATTCTTCTCGACCTCGGCGTTTCCTCTTATCAGCTTGATAATGCCGAAAGGGGCTTTTCCTTCCACAAGGAGGCTCCCCTTGATATGAGAATGAGCCGTTCGGGGCCGACCGCCGCAGACCTTGTAAACACTCTTTCAAGAGAAGAGCTTTCGGATATATTCAAAGCTTACGGAGAAGAAAAATTTGCCTATAGAATTGCAGGCGCTGTTGAAGCGGAAAGAAAAAATGCTCCAATTAAAACAACTACACAGCTTGCAAATATAATTGCCAATGCGGTTCCGGCTGCGGCAAGAAGAGACGGGCATCCTGCAAGGCGTTGCTTTCAGGCGCTTAGAATAGCCGTAAACGGTGAGCTTGATAATTTAAAGGGTGTTCTCGATAAGGCGTTTGATATGCTTAATAAGGATGGAGTATTTTCAATAATAACCTTTCATTCTCTTGAGGACAGAATAGTAAAGCAAAGGTTTAAGGAATACTGCACCGGATGCACCTGTCCGCCCGATCTTCCGATATGTGTTTGCGGTAAAAAGCCGAGGGGAGAGCTTGTTTTTAAAAAACCGATTACAGCAGGTGAAGTCGAGCTTGAAATAAATCAACGCAGCAGAAGCGCTAAGCTCAGAGCAATCAGAAAATTATAGGAACGGAGAAAAAAGTTATGGATAATATGAAATATTATACCGATAGCTTGGCATATGATTTCAGCGCATTTATGCCTAAAGAGGCAAGGGAAAATAAGCGTGATAATATAGTAAAAATACCGAAGACAAAAACAAGGGCTGCGGCAAAGCAGAAGAAAATGTCGGTTTCGGCTTTTGCCGTAATGGTTTCTGTTGTTATGCTCGCAGCGCTTTGCGGAAATATATTTTTACGCCTTCAAATAAATGAGGTAAATTCGAAAATCAATGCTATCAATAAACAAATAAATTCTCTTGACAGCGAAAAAACAAGCCTTGAGGTTGAGCTTGAACGCAAAATTTCTTATTCGAATATTGAGATAGAAGCAACCGAGCTCGGTATGCAGAAGAAGGATAAGTCTCAGGTAAAATATATAAGGGTCAACGATACGGATACGGTAATAAAAAACTAATAGTACAAGCTTTAAAATAATATAATGAATACGAGAGTCGAAGCATAATATGCGACTCTCGTTTTCGAGCATTAAATAAAGAAAGGGCGGTGAGCCGGATGGCGGTAAAGCCGAATAAGCAAATGCTTGTAAGAGCAATGACGGTTATGGTCATATTGATTCTTTGTATATCAATAGTTTCGGGCTCAAGCCTTTTTTATATAATGGTAGTAAAGGGCGATGAATATCAAAGCCTTGCTTCCGAGCAGCAGCTGTATGATAATCTTGTATCTGCTCCGAGAGGGGATATTTACGATCGCAATATGAAGGTGTTGGCAACCAGCTCAACAGCTTGGACCGTTTATGTAACGCCTAACAGCTTTAAAACACTTGAAGATGATGAGGCTGAAAAAATCAGAACCACAATAGCAGAGGGTCTTTCTCAAATTCTTGAAATGGAAAAGGATACCGTTTACGATAAAACCAAGCAATCAACCTACTATGTAATCGTTAAGAAAAAAATCGAAAAAGAAACAGCCGATAAGGTCAGAAAGTTCATTTCCGATAACGAAGAGCTTGAAATGACAAAGTATGTCGGTCTTGACGAGACAACTAAAAGATATTATCCGAACGATTCCTTAGCTTCAACGGTTTTAGGCTTTGTAGGTGACGATAATCAAGGTCTTGCCGGGCTTGAAAGCTATTATGATAACGAGCTTACCGGCGTTGCGGGTAGGGTAGTAGCCGCAAAAAACGCAAAGGGCACCGATATGCCCTTTACATATGAAAAGGTAGAGGAGGCAAAGCAGGGAAACAGTCTTGTTTCTACTATTGACTCTTATATTCAATATACCTGTGAGAAATATCTTGATTATGCCGCTGCCGAGGAGCAGGTGGCAGAGCGAGGCGCAGTTATTGTTATGAATGTCAATAACGGCGAAATTCTCGGTATGGCGGTAAGCGGAGATTTTAATCCGAATGAGCCCTTCGAGCTTTCGAGCGAGGATCAGGCTAAGGTTGATGCTATAATAGATGAAACCGAAAAAAGTAATGCTAAAAACGAGCTTTTGAACAAGCAATGGAGGAATAAAGCCGTTTCGGATACCTACGAGCCGGGCTCTGTTTTTAAAATTTTCACAGCCGCTACTGCGCTTGAAGAAAATCTTATAAGCGAACGCAGCACATTTACCTGCAATTATGTATATACGGTTGCCGGCAATGCGTATCACTGTCACAAAAGCGGCGGCCACGGTGTTCAATCACTTGCGGCAGCAATGTCAAATTCCTGTAATCCGGCATTTATTCAAATCGGTCAGCTTATAGGAGTAAATATCTTCAATAAATATTTTAAGGCATTCGGCTTAACCGAAAAAACCGGAATTGATTTACCGGGTGAGGCAAGCCCGTATTATCATACTGAAAGTAAAATGGGAGCAACCGAGCTTGCCTCCTCCTCCTTCGGTCAGACCTTTAATATAACTCCGCTTCAAATGATATCACTTGCGGCGGCGGCGGTAAACGGAGGATATCTTGTACAGCCTCATGTTGTTCAAAAAATTATAGATTCGGACGGCGATGTTGTTAAAACCGTATCAACCGCCTATAAAAGACAGGTAATATCCGAAACAACCTCGGAAACGATGCGTACCTTGCTTGAGTATGTTGTTCAAAACGGTGCAAAAAACGGTATTGTTTCCGGCTACAGAGTCGGCGGTAAAACCGGTACCTCTGAAAAGGTTTCGAAAATGCTGTCGCTAAATGTAAAGGGTCTTTATATCGGCTCGTATGTCGGAATAGCTCCTATAGACGATCCTGAAATAGCGGTATTTGTTATGCTCGACGAGCCTATGAGCGGAAGATATTACGGCGGAGCCATTTCCGCACCTGTCGGTTCTAAAATAATGGCTGATATATTACCGTATCTCGGCTATGAACCGCAATATACTGCCGAGGAGCTTGAAAAGCTTGCGGTTAAGGTTCCCGATATTACCGGAAGCGAGCTTATGAAGGCAAGAGAAGAGCTTTCAGCATTAAATCTTTCGTATAAAATTGTCGGTTCCGGAAGCACGGTAACAAGTCAGCTTCCGGCTGCCGGTGAGTCACTTTATAAGGGCGGTACGGTTATAATTTATACCGATACATCCGAGGAGCAATCGGCAACAGTACCGAATCTTGTCGGACTTACCGCAACCGAAGCGGCAACCGCTGCCGCAAATTCGGGCGTAAATATTGCCTTTGCCGGTAATACCTCGTCCTCCGACCTTAAATCCTACAGTCAAAGTATAACCGCAGGAACTAAGGTAAAGCTTGGGGAGATTATTACTGTCTACTTCAGGGACGATGGAAACGCAGACCTTGCACAGCAATAAAGGAGTAAATCAAATGCTTTTAAAAGAAATAATACCGTCCTACAGCGGTAAATTTGAAAATACACAGATAAAAGGCATAACCTGTAATTCGCAGGATGTAAAAAAAGACTATGCTTTTATTTGTATATCCGGCTCTAAGGTCGACGGTCATAGCTTTGCCTCAAATGCTTTGGAAAGCGGAGCTGCCGTTATAATATGTGAGCGTGACCTGGGGCTTGATAATCAAATATTAGTTGCCGATTCTCATGCTGCGTATGCTAATATGTGTGCAAATTGGTTTTCAAATCCGGCAAAGCAACTAAAGCTTATCGGAGTTACCGGTACAAACGGCAAAACCTCTGTAACATATATGATGAAGACTGTCCTCGAAAAGGCGGGCTATAAGGTGGGTCTTATCGGCACTATTCAGAATATGATAGGCGATGAGATTATCGCATCACACAACACAACACCTAATGCTTATGAGCTTAATTCGCTTTTTAAGCTTATGGTTGCAAAGGGCTGCACATATGTTATAATGGAAGTATCCTCACATGCGCTTGACCAAAAGAGGGTTTATAATCTTGAGTTCGATGCTGCCATTTTCACCAACCTCACGCAGGATCACCTCGATTATCATAAAACAATGGAAAATTATCTTGCGGCAAAAAAGCGTCTTTTCGCAATGTGCAAAACTGCAATAATAAATTCAGATGATAAGTATTATGAGGAGCTTTGCAGGGGCCTTTCCTGTAAAATAGCTACTTATTCAACCGGTAACGCTTCCTCTTACAGTGCAAAGGGTATAAATTATCGCCCCGCATCGGTTGAATATGAGCTTTTAGGCGATAATGTTTTTAAACATATTTCCGTGAAAACAGGCGGAAAATTCACAGTTTACAATTCAATGGCCGTGCTTGTCACCTGTATAGAGCTTGGCATACCTCTTGAAACCGCTATAGCGGCTGTAGGCGAGCTTAACGGTGTTAAGGGAAGAGCAGAGGTGGTGCCGACAGGCAGAGATTTTACTGTAATTATAGATTACGCTCATACACCGGACGGTCTTAAAAATATACTGTCAACCTTCAGGGAATGTAAAAAGAACCGTTTAATAGTTGTTTTCGGCTGTGGTGGCGACAGAGACAAAACAAAGCGACCTATAATGGGCAGCATAGCCGTCAGAAATGCGGATTATGTTATTGTTACAAGCGATAATCCGAGAAGCGAGGAGCCTACGGCTATTATAAACGATATACTTGACGGTATGCAGGGTGTAAATGTGCCTGTCAAGGTTATAGAAAACAGAATAAAGGCGATAAATTATGCCGTTTCCATTGCTGTTAAGGACGATATAATCGTTCTTGCTGGAAAGGGACACGAAACCTATCAAATACTTAAGGACGGAACTATTCACCTCGATGAACGAGAGGTTGTAGCAGAAGCTCTGAAAAAAACGGAAAGGTAGCTTAAAATGGGAAAATATGTTGCGGTTACGGCAGCTTTAGTTGCTTTTGCAACTACCGCTCTGCTCGGATATTTGGTTATTCCTTATCTTAAAAGACTGAATTTTGGACAGACTATACTTGATATCGGCCCTAAGTGGCATAAGGATAAGCAGGGAACTCCCACAATGGGTGGGGCTATGATTGTTGCCGGAGTTCTGCTTGCGGTTTGCATTTCCGTCAGTATTTCATTTATGACAGATACCTCTATGGCAATTGAGATAAAAGCGCTCCCTCGCAGAATGATAACCTTTGTTGCGGGAATAGCAATGGCGCTTTGTATGTGCGCTATAGGCTTTATAGATGATTATATAAAGGTTGTAAAGAAAAGAAACCTCGGTCTTACGGCAAGGCAAAAAACATTTCTTCAGCTTCTTGTTTCGGCAGCTTATCTTGCAACCCTTGCTTTTTCGGGAATGAATACAACATATATTCCTTTTTTAGGCGATGTAAATATTACAAGTGGCGTGGGTCTGATTTTTTGGCCTATAGCACTTATGTTTGTTTACGGCTTCACAAATGCCGTGAATCTTACAGACGGGCTTGACGGTCTTGCTTCATCCGTAACATTGGTGGTGGCCTGTGCGTTTATGCTCATTTCCGGCAATTTAAATCAAAGCTGCGCTAATGTAATGTCTGCCTCCCTTGCGGGTGCTTGTGCAGGCTTCGTTGTTTGGAACGCAAAGCCTGCTAAGGTCTTTATGGGAGATACCGGCTCAATGTTTTTGGGCGGAATGGTAGTGGCAATATCCTTTGCGGTTGACAGACCCGTGCTTCTTCTTTTTACAGGCTGTCTTTATCTTATAGAAGCACTTTCGGTCATGCTTCAGGTCGCATCCTTTAAGCTTACAAAAAAGCGTTTGTTTAAAATGGCACCGCTTCATCATCACTTTGAAATGTGCGGATTTTCAGAACAAAAAATAGTATTTCTTTTTTCGCTGATAGCTTTTATTGGCTGCCTTGTTGCAATTTTTTCGGTTGTGCTCGGTTGGTAATTTTAAAAAACGGAGGCATTATAAATGGCTAAATCGGCTGCGGTAAGAAAAAAACACTCCGGCTTTATACAAACAGGTCGGCTGGATATAACCTTTCTTGCTTTTGTTCTTATTTTACTTACCGTAGGGCTTGTAATGCTGTTTTCGGCAAGCTATGCTTATTCTTATGAATATTACGGTAACAGCTATAAATTTATAGTCAGGCAGTCGGGTTTTGCAGCTGTCGGTTTAGTTGTAATGTTTCTTTTCTCGAAGATAGATTATCATTTTTGGCGCAAATTCAGTTGGCTCATTTTTGCTGTTGCCGTAATTCTCTTGATAGCTCTTCTTATTATGCCTCCCATGGTATCCGGTATGGATGTTAAGCGCTGGATAGTCATCGGCCCCCTTAACTTCCAGCCGTCCGAGCTTGCGAAATTTGCGGTTATAGTTTTGTTTTCAACGCTTATCTCCGCAAATCAGCACCTTATGAAAAGCTTTAGATTTATTTTATTTCTAGTTTTTTTACTGGGAATAACCTGCGTACTTGTTGTACTTGAGCCACATCTTTCCGCAACGGTTCTTATATTTATGATAGGCATTGTTTTACTGATAGTGGGCGGTATACAGAAGCGGTATATAATAGGCGGAGCAATCGGCGGCGCTGGGCTTTTCACAGCTGCGATATTTACCGGACTTATAGGCTACGGCTCCGACCGTATAAAATATTGGCGTGATCCGTGGCTGGCTCCGAAGGATGAGGGATTTCAAACCATACAGTCGCTGCTTGCCATCGGCTCGGGCGGAATACTCGGCCGTGGGATAGGGCAGTCGAGGCAAAAATACCTTTGGGTGCCGGAGCCTCATAATGATTTCATTTTTTCTATTGTTTGTGAGGAGCTCGGTCTTATAGGTGCAATGGCAATAATAGCGCTTTTTGCATTGCTTGTGTGGCGTGGCTTTACAATTGCTATGCGTGCCGCAGATAAGTTCGGCACCCTTCTTGCGATAGGACTTACCTTTCAGGTAGGACTTCAGGCTATGCTTAATATTTGGGTTGTTACTAACACAATTCCAAATACCGGTATATCTCTTCCGTTTTTCAGCTACGGCGGCACCTCTCTTGTAATACTGCTTGCCGAAATGGGTATAGTGCTTTCCGTTTCAAGAAAATCGGATATTTCAAAATAAAAAGTAAGGAGCTTTGTGTTTATGCATATTCTGTTTGCGGGCGGCGGTACGGCAGGGCATATAAATCCCGCTCTTGCCGTTGCCGGATATATAAGAGAACGCCATCCAGATGCACATATAAGCTACATCGGGACTCCGGATAAGCTTGAATCGAGGCTTGTTCCCGAAAAGGGCTATAATTTCAGAACTATAGAGGTTGCGGGCTTTCAGCGAAAGCTTACCGTTAAAAATATAAGCAGAAATATTTCCGCTGCCACAAAAGCTGTAACCTCCTCTCTGGCTGCAAAAAAGCTGTTAAAGGAGCTTGCACCCGATGTTGTTATAGGTACGGGCGGCTATGTCAGCGGTCCTGTTTTACGGGAAGCACAGCGCCTTAAAATCAAAAATGCAATCCATGAACAGAATGCCTACCCCGGTGTTACAACAAAGCTGCTGGCAAAAAATGCAGATGCGGTTATGCTTGCGATGCCGCAGGCCGAAAAGTATTTAAAGCTTAAAAAGGAACCGATAATAACCGGAAATCCCGTTCGTAACGAGCTTTTAAATATGACAAGGCAGGAAGCGAGGGAACGCCTCGGCTTTGATGACAGGCCTATGATCCTTTCCTTCGGCGGGTCACTCGGCGCAAGGCATATAAATGAAGCTATAGAGGAGCTTATTGCCTATGAAAACGGCAAGGGTAAGGTATACCATATCCATGCTGCCGGCAAAAGCGGTTACGGCGTTATGCTTGAGCATTTAAGGGCTAAAACAGGTGAGCTCGACGAAAGCATTAAGGTAAGAGAATATATAAACGATATGGATGTTTGTATGGCGGCTGCCGATCTTGTTATTTGCAGGGCAGGTGCTATAACCTTAAGTGAGCTTCAGGCACTCAAAAAACCGTCGATTTTGATACCCTCTCCCTATGTTGCCGAAAATCATCAGTTCCATAACGCTATGACGCTTAAGCGTTGCGGTGCTGCTGAAATTATCGAGGAAAAGGATCTAACCGGCAGTGCACTCATAAAAGCGGTAGATATGCTGATAGAAAACAGGTCTAAGCTTGAGCTTATGTCGGAGGCTGCCGGCAAAAAAGCCATACTTGATGCCAATGAACGCATATATCAGGTTATAATGCAGCTTTATACTGCTCAATAGGGCTGTCAAAAATCAAACTTTCTCATAGTATGAATAGAAGTATTTTTACTGTGGGGGAGTAGGCTATGCCAAGGCTTATAATAAACGGCGGTAAACGAATTTCCGGAGAGCTGTGTGTGCAGGGCGCAAAAAACAGTGTGCTGCCGATGATTGCGGCGAGTATTCTTTGCAGAGGAGAATGTATTTTACATAACTGCCCTGCTTTGTCCGATGTTGAGGCTTCACTTAATATAATCCGTTCTTTAGGTGGCAGCTGTATAAAAGAAGCTTCGGATGTTGTTATAAGCACTCAGGGTATGTGCTCCAATGCAATACCCGATGAGCTTATGCGTAAGATGCGCTCCTCGGTTATGTTTTTGGGAGCAATTCTCGGAAGAGCGGGAGAGGCGGTTATCAGTACTCCCGGCGGATGCGAGCTCGGTCCGAGACCCATAGATCTTCATATATCCTCTCTTGAAAGATTGGGAGCTGAGATAAAAGAGGAACACGGTTATTTAAAATTCTCGTGTCCCGAGGGTCTGAAGGGTGCAAATATAACACTTTCCTTTCCAAGCGTGGGAGCAACCGAAAACATTATTCTCGCATCGGCGCTTGCGAACGGAACAACTGTTATACATAACGCCGCCAAAGAGCCCGAAATTAAAAACTTAACTGATTTTTTGAATATCGCCGGAGCAAAAATTTTCGGTGCCGGAAGCGATACCGTTACAATCGTAGGCGTTAAAAGGCTTCACGGTGCGGAATTTGATGTTATACCCGACAGGATAGCGGCTTCAACCTATATGGCCGCTGCCGCTGTTACCGGCGGAGATTTGATACTTACGGGAATAAACCCTTCTCATATGATTTCAATTGTTTCATTTTTTTCCGATACGGGATGTATTACCGAATATTCTGCGGATTCGCTGCGACTGAGGGCACCGAAAAGGCTTCACAATATACCAAAGCTCAGAACAACCGTTTATCCCGGATTTCCTACCGATGCGGGCCCTGCGGCGGTAGCTATGCTTTCGCTTGCCGAGGGAACTTCTATCTTTGTTGAAAATATATTTGAAAACAGATTTAAATATATTGATGAGCTTGCCCGCTTCGGGGCGAAAATTAAAACCGAGGGAAAGGTTGCCGTAATCGAGGGCGTTAAAGCGCTTTCTGCTGCCGACTGTGAATGTACCGATTTACGAGGCGGAGCCGCTCTTGCGGTAGCTGCGTTAGCGGCACTCGGAACCACAAAAATAGATAAGATACACCATATTTACAGAGGCTATGAAAATATAGTAGATAGCTTTAAGGCTCTCGGGGCCGATATATCCGAGGAGTAAGCTAAAAAGGGAAGTGAAAAAATGACAGAGCAAAATGACGGCTTTGAACTGAGAAGAGCAAAAAGAAGAAAAAAGCTGCGTCGCAGAAGAATTCGCAGAATAATGGTGTTTTTTCTTGTTTTGGCAGTAGCTGTATTTTCAATTTTATCTGTAACCGTGCTTTTTCCGGTTGAAAGCATTAAAGCATACGGAAGCTCTGTCTATTCGCCGGAGCAAATAGTTAAAGCAAGTAAGCTTACAAAAAAGAATAATCTTATAAGAATATCTCGCTCGAAGCTTGAAGCTACTATAAGAAGCAGCCTGCCTTTTACAGATACTGTGGAAATCAAAAGGGTTTTCCCTAATACACTTGAAATAAAGGTTTCGGATGCTACTGAGTTTGCCTGCTACTATTATGACGGTGCTTATTATACGGTCAGTAAAAAGGAATATGTGCTAAAATCATACGCCGAAGCTCCTAATGACCTTTGCGAAATCAGATGTAAAAGCGCAAAATGCAAGGTGGGCAGTAAAATATCAATAACCGATACCGATGAAAAGGAAATATGCGATACTTTGCTTGAGTTTCTTATAAATCTCAATGTAACGGTTAATTCTTTGGATACAACCGATAAGCTTGCCATAAAGGCAAGGGTCAATGAAAAATTTGAGGTTACATTCGGAAGCAAATCCTACACCGAGGAAAAAACCAAGCACCTTGCAGCTATGCTTAAAAATATAGATTCTCAAAACGGCGGAACGATAAATCTTTCTATGTGGACTCCGGATAACAAGGAGGGCACCTTTATAGAAAATACGGAATAATTCTTCAGCCGTAGCTTTTAAAAGATAAAATTCGAATATCTATGGGAGTAATGTCGCAAATTTGTCGTGCTTTAAGCAAAATTTGTTTTTTAGGCATTCTGCTTAAAAGCCAAAAATAAAAAAATATTACATTTTGTAATAAAAAGTGTTGAAATTAGAAAAATTATATGTTAATATATAAATGTGTGTTTATATACTGAGTGTTTTGCATAATTTACATAAACGGAGGAAGTTAAAATGCCATTTGATGCAACGGAAGAAATGGAAAATGTAGTCCAAATAAAAGTAGTAGGTGTCGGCGGAGGCGGCGGAAACGCTGTAAACCGTATGGTTGCTGCCGGCGTTAAGGGTGTAGAGTTTATAGCCATTAACACAGATAAGGCTGCCTTGTTCCTTTCAAGCGCCGATCAGAAAATTCAGATAGGCGACAAAGCAACCGCAGGAATGGGAGCAGGCGGAAATCCCGAGAACGGTAAAGCAGCCGCAGAGGAATCGAGAGACGAAATAGCAGCTGCTATCCGTAGTGCAGATATGATATTCATAACTGCGGGAATGGGCGGCGGAACAGGCACAGGTGCCGCTCCGGTAGTAGCTGAAATAGCTAAAGAGCTCGGTATACTTACAGTTGGTATAGTAACTAAGCCCTTTGCCTTCGAGGGCAAAAAGCGTATGAATCAGGCTGAAGCCGGTATTGCCGCACTTGGCGATCAGGTAGATAGCTTGGTTGTTATCCCAAATGAGCGTCTTAAGTTCGTATCTGAGGAGAAGATAACCTTTAAAAACGCTTTCAATATTGCAGACGATGTTCTCCGTCAGGGTGTTCAGAGCATTTCCGAGCTCATCAATGTTACCGCTCTTGTCAATCTTGACTTTGCCGATGTTAAATCGATAATGAAGGATGCCGGCTATGCTCATATGGGCGTTGGTGTTGCTTCGGGAAGAGATAAGGCTGAGCAGGCTGCCCGTATGGCAGTTACCAGTCCGCTTATCGAAACCTCAATGGATAACGCAAGAGGTGTTATTATCAGCATAACAGGCTCTGAAGATATCGGACTTGAAGAGGTAGAGCTTGCATCCTCTATTATATCCGATATGGCTCATCCGGATGCAACAATTATTTGGGGTGCTCAGCTTGATGATACACTTGATGATACTATCCGTGTAACGGTTGTTGCAACCGGTCTCGGTGAGGACAAGAAAGCCGAAAAGAACAGTGACCTTGCCGCTATAATAGGTGATGCTTCTTCTGATGACGATGAGACCTACGGCGATGTTATGAGCTTCTTTAAGAAAGATTGATTTTAGGATATATCCGCCCGAGGGACATTGTTCCTCGGGCTTTTTTAACAGATTGGAAGTGATGCTTTGACGCTTAGAGATTTAAAACCGGGTGAAAGTGCGATCATTGATGCTGTCGGCGGCAGCGGAAGCTTAAGACAGCATTTTCTTGATATGGGCGTAATTCCGTCGGCAGAGGTAACAGTTATGAAATATGCTCCGATGGGTGACCCTGTTGAGCTGAAGCTTCACGGCTATGAGCTTACTCTTCGCCTTGAGGATGCACAAAAAATAACCGTTATTCCGTACAATTCGAAAACAGGTGAAAATAGATGCGCTCAAAAGCCCAATGCTAAACCTACGGCTCATCCGGGTCTTGGCGAGGGCGGTAAATATCACACTAAGGCAAATGAAAATCCGCTTTCTAAGGATACTGTACTTACATTTGCGCTTGCGGGCAATCAAAATTGCGGCAAAACAACCCTTTTTAATCAGCTTACAGGCTCAAATCAGCATGTAGGAAATTTTCCGGGTGTAACTGTTGATAGAAAAAGCGGTCATATAAGGGGTCATTCCAATACACTTGTTACCGATCTTCCCGGGATATACTCCCTTTCACCGTACACAGGCGAGGAAATAGTTTCGAGAAAATTTATTCTTGAAGAGAAGCCAAGCTGCATTATTAACATCGTTGATACGAACAATATCGAGCGCAATCTATACCTTACTATGCAGCTTATGGAGCTTGAAATTCCCATAGTTCTTGCTCTTAATATGATGGATGAGGTGAGGGGCAACGGCGGCACAGTTTACATAAATGAAATGGAAAATATTCTCGGCATACCTGTTGTTCCCATATCCGCCTCAAAAAATGAGGGTGTTAATGAGCTCGTTGAGCACGCAATCCATATAGCTCAGTATCGGGAATGTCCCGGCAGAACGGATTTTTGCGATAAAAATACCTGTGGCGGCGCAGTTCATAGAGCACTTCACAGCATAATGCATATAATCGAGGATCATGCCGAGTCCGCCGATATACCTATTAGGTTTGCCGCAAGTAAGATAATTGAGGGCGACGAGCTTATAATTAACGCTCTTTCCCTTTCTCGAAACGAAAAGGAGCTTATAGAGCATATAATAGTCCAAATGGAGCAGGAGAGAGGTCTTGACAGAACGGCTGCTATAGCCGATATGCGTTTTTCGTTCATCGGTGAGCTTTGTGCCAAAACTGTCGTAAAGCCGCAGGAAAGCAAGGAGCATAGAAGAAGCTCGAAAATAGATAGGCTGCTTACCGGCCGTTATACCGCAATACCGTTATTTATTCTTATAATGGCACTTGTCTTTATTTTGACCTTTAATGTTATAGGCTCTGCCTTACAGAGCTTGCTTGAGCTCGGTATTGATAAATTGACCTCTGCCGTTGATGCAGGACTTACCTCGCTCGGAATTAACAGGATTTTACATTCCCTCATTATAGACGGCATATTTAACGGTGTCGGCAGTGTGCTTAGCTTTGTGCCGATAATAGTGACACTGTTTTTCTTTCTTTCTATGCTTGAGGACAGCGGTTATATGGCAAGAGTTGCCTTTGTTATGGATAAGCTTCTCAGAAAAATAGGACTTTCCGGAAGAAGCATAGTGCCTATGCTTATCGGCTTCGGATGCACTGTGCCCGGGGTTATGGCGAGCAGAACCTTGCCGAGCGAGAGGGACCGTAAGATGACAATTATGCTTACTCCCTTTATGAGCTGCACCGCAAAGCTTCCTATTTACGGCTTTTTTTCGGCAGCATTTTTCCCTAAATACAGCGGATTTATAATGGTGGGATTGTATTTTCTCGGAATAGTAGTGGGGATTTTAGTGGCATTAACACTCAAAAGGACAGTATTTAAAGGCGAAGCGGTGCCTTTCGTTATGGAGCTTCCGAATTACCGTATGCCCGGCGCTAAAAATGTTTTACATCTGCTTTGGGATAAGGCAAAGGATTTTTTGCAAAGAGCCTTTACGGTTATTTTCATTGCTTCTGTTGTTGTTTGGTTCCTTCAAAGCTTTGATTTTAGGCTTAATCCTGTCAGCTCCTCAAGGGACAGTATGCTTGCGGTTATAGCCGGCTTTATTTCTCCTGTGTTTGCGCCTCTCGGCTTTGGGAATTGGCAGATATCCACCGCTCTTATAGCCGGCTTTATAGCAAAAGAAAGCGTTGTTTCAACGCTGTCGGTTTTACTGTCAAATACAGCTCCTACTGCGCTTATAACTCCTCTTTCGGCAATAGCGCTTCTTGTCTTTTGTCTGCTTTATACACCCTGTGTTGCGGCAATAGCCTCAATAAGGCGTGAGCTGGGAGGCAAATGGGCATTTACGGTTGTTGTCTTCCAATGCCTGCTTGCTTGGCTTGTGGCACTTGTCGTTCGTACGGTTATTTTGTTGGGGAGTATGCTTATATGAATATTCAAAGCATTGTTGTGGCGCTTGTCGTGCTCTTAGGACTTGTTGCTGCGGTTACAGCTTGTATTAAGAATCGTAAAAAATGCGGTCGAAGCTGTTGCGGCTGCAGCTGTTGCGATAAAAACAGAAATAATCGCTAAAATAATGGCGGCTATGCCAAATGCATAGCCGCCATCAGACTGTCGACAAAGTCCCGAAAGGGGCTTTGTTTTTTTTGTAAAAAGAGAT
>CAYLQF010000006.1:0-28151 GCA_964385735.1 uncultured Ruminococcus sp.
CCGCCTGTAAGAATGGCTATATCACGCAGCATATCCTTTCTTCTGTCGCCAAAGCCGGGGGCTTTAACCGCAACGCAGGTAAAGGTTCCTCTGAGTTTATTTACGATAAGGGTTGAAAGTGCCTCACCCTCGATATCCTCTGCTATTATAACAAGCTTCTTACCCGCCTGAACTATCTGCTCAAGAAGCGGAAGTATTTCCTGAATATTTGATATCTTCTTATCGGTAATAAGGATAAGAGCATCATCTATAACAGCTTCCATTTTATCGGAATCGGTTACCATATATGGGGTAATGTAGCCTCTGTCAAACTGCATACCCTCGACAACCTCAGAGTAGGTTTCTGCGGTTTTTGACTCCTCAACGGTTATAACACCGTCAGCGGTAACCTTTTCCATTGCTTCGGCTATAAGCTTACCGATTACCTCATCACCGGAGGATACTGTAGCAACTCTTGCTATATCATCAGAGCCAGAAACGACCTTCGAATTCTTAACTATGGTATCAATAGCGGTATCAACGGCTTTCTTTATACCCTTTTTAACTATCATCGGATTTGCACCGGCTGCTACATTCTTCATACCCTCTGCAATGAGAGACTGAGCAAGAACGGTTGCGGTTGTTGTGCCGTCGCCGGCAGCATCGTTGGTTTTAACCGAAACCTCTTTTACAAGCTGTGCGCCCATATTTTCAAAGGGATCCTCAAGCTCAATTTCTTTAGCTATTGTAACACCGTCATTAGTGATAAGTGGTGAACCGTATTTTTTATCAAGAACTACATTTCTGCCCTTAGGTCCAAGTGTTACCTTTACTGCGTTTGCAAGCTTATCAACACCGGTTTGAAGAGATTTTCTTGCATCTTCACCGAAAACAATATTCTTTGCCATAAATATTTACTCCTTTACTGCATTATTCGACAATTGCAAGAATATCTGCTATGTGTAAAACAGTATATTCCTCGTCATCTATCTTTATATCGGTTCCCGAATACTTAGCGGCTATAACCTTATCTCCCGGTTTTACTGTCATTTTAATTTCCTTGCCGTCAACAGTACCGCCGGGGCCAACCGCTACAACCTCCGCTATCTGCGGCTTCTCTTTGGAAGCGGATGTGAGAACTATTCCGCTTTTTGTTGTTTCTTCAGCTTTTGTTGCTTTAATAACAACATTATCTGCCAAAGGTTTCAATGTCATAAAATACTCCTCCAAAACATAGGTCGAAAGACCCTAAATAATTTTTACATATATTATTATAGCAAGCAGAAAACAAAAGTCAAGTAAAGTCAAAAATAAAATTAAAAAATTTAAACTTTTGTTAACATTTTATTCTCAGCAAGCTTATTTAAAGGAATTACACCCTCCGGAATAATAAATTTTACGGCGCCCTTAAGAATTTCAAATTTCATATTTTTGCTTGTAATTATTTCGCCGTCAAGGTTTACCGGTATAGGTTTATCGGCAAAGAATTCCATGCTTTCGCAATTTTTAAGCATACAGTAATCAAGTCCGGTATGCTTACCGGTTTTATAAAGCCCTAAAAATTTTAATATTTTAAGCTTGGAAATCGTTTTAACAAGAGTAAAATCAAGCTTGCCGTCAAACGGAATGGCATCCGGAGCAGCAGTATAGCCTCCACCGTAGCAAGGTCCGTTTGCGGCAACGGCGAAAAGACAATCGGTATCAAACGGCTTTGCACCGTCAAGTGATATTTTCATTTTTATACCGATTTTTCTTAAAAAGGTTTTAACTATCGCAAGCTGATATGCCATTGAGCCGGAAACAAAGGGCCATTTTTTAAATATTGACATATCCTGCGCAACAATAGCATCCATACCCGCAGAGCAACCGTTAAGACAATATCTTTCTCCCGCTTTAATAACATCTGCAGTTGCTGCTTTCCCCTTAATTTGACAGGCAATATTTGAAAAGCCTTCTCTATTTTTAAAAAATTTCAAAAAATCGTTTGCGGAGCCGCAGGGAATAACACCCATACGAGCATTATCAAATCCTATAATTCCGTTTAAAACCTCATAGACAGTGCCTTCGCCTCCGCAAGCAAAGACAGTAACCTGTTCCTCACTTTGCGCAGCTCTTTTGGCACAAAGCTCGGCATCGCCCCTACAGACGGTTGTATGTATTTTAAAGTCGCCGCCGTTTTCAGAAAAATAATTATTTATATTGCTTATAGCCTCATTTTGCAATTTTCCTTTACCGGCAGCCGGATTAACCAAAAACAGATATTTCATTATTATCCCCTTTTATCTGCTGTTTTTAAAATACATAAACAGCTGACATTTTATCATTCCGTTGTAAAGCTTTCTCCGTTTATCAGCCGGTCTGCCAAAGAGTGCTTCAAAATCATCGTGTGGGCTTATAACAAAATACTTTTTGCCCTGCTCCGCCTTGAAGACCTTACCCATAATGCCGTAAAGCTCCTCGGCTTTTTTAATATCGAGCAGACGCTCACCGTAAGGAGGATTTGTTATAAGCAGGCATCTTTTATCCGGAAGCCGTAAATCGGCAATATCCGAAGCAGCAGCGCTGACATATTTTTCAACCCCTGCCTTTTTCGCATTTGCAAGAGTAAGCTCTACGCAGGAGGGATCTATATCAAAGCCTTTGGCAGAAAAATCTATGCCGTGCAAAATACCGTCCTGTGCACGCATTCTTTCCTCCTGCCATACCGTTCTCGGTATAAATGCAAAGCTTTCTGCACTAAATGAACGCCTTAAGCCGGGAGCAATATTTGCCGCCTTCATTGCAGCCTCAATTAAAATGGTGCCGCTTCCGCAAAAAGGGTCATAAAGCTCGGTATCCGGATAAATTCTTGCAAGCTCACACATAGAGGCAGCAAGTGTTTCCTTTAAAGGCGCATCGTTAGAATTTCTGCGATAGCCTCTTTTATGCAATCCTTCACCGGAGGTATCAATCATAATAGTGACATTATTCTTAAAAATTGAAAATCGAATTTTATATATAGCTCCCGTTTCCTCAAACCACGATATGCTATATTTTAACTTAAGCCTTTCAACAATCGCCTTTTTTATTATTGATTGACAGTCGGGAATACTGTGCAATTCGGAATTAAGGCTTGAACCGTTGACAGGAAAAGCGTCTCTTTTGCCTATGTAATTTTCCCACGGCAAGGCCTTTACATTGTCAAAAAGCTCGGTAAAGCTCGTTGCACCGAAAGAGCCAACAACTATAAGAACCCTCTCTGCATATCTTGAGCATATATTGGCCCTTGCAAGAACATTTAAATCTCCGCTAAACAAAGCTCTTCCGTTTTCGGCGGTTACATTCGATGCCCCCATACGGCGGAGCTCCTCTGCAAGTATGCTCTCAGTGCCGAAAAGACACGGCGCTGCCATTTTTATTTCACAATTCATTAAAATCACCAAAGCAATATCAAAAATTAAGGGCAGTTTCCGTGCTTCAATAGACGGAAATCGCCCAAAATAGCTATTTTGTGCCGGTCCCTCTTTTTGAACGGCGAGTTTCCGGATTTTTTCGTTTTAAATCGGAAAACTTTTCATCACTGCTGAGCTTAAACTGATTCATCATCTCTTCAAATGAAGCAGGCTCGTTCTTCTTAGCAGTCCATACAAAGGAACCGTCCGGCTTTGACGACTGAAAGGAGCGGCGCTCTCTGTGCTCCTGACTCTGACGGCGCTGCGGCCTCTGCTGCTCCTGAGCACGCTTTATACTTAAAGATATCTTACCGTCTTCAGTTAGATTTATAACCTTCAGCTTAACGGTATCTCCCTCATTGACAAACTGTCTTATATCATTTACGAATGTGTTAGCGACCTCGGAAATATGCACCATTCCGGATTTGCCCTCACCGACATCGACAAAAAGGCCGTAATCCTTGATGCCTGTTATTTTCCCCTCTACGAGATCCCCTACATTTAGCTGCATAAAATCGAAAAATCCTCCCAAGAAATTGCTTAATTAAAAACGCTCGTCAGTCACCCGATATATCAAGAAACACCTGCTCGTCCGAATAAACATAGCCAAGCCTTTCTCTGGCGGCTTTTTCTATGATTTGGGATTCGGAGCCATCATCTAAAAGCTTTTTGAGCTCTTCGATTTCAGACTCCTTAGCGATGAGCTGCTGTTGTTTTGAATTAAGCTCAATACGCTTATCGTTAAAATCATTGAAAAGACCCGCAAGTGTTACTATCATATAAACAGAAACGCCCAGCACCAGTAAGCGGACTATTATGCTTTTCTGCGCTTTACGCCTGACTGCCATCCGACTTCCCTCCGGTAGATTTAAAACTGTCCGAGCAATTTTTCTTAGTATACAACAACTCATCACCCTTTTTCAAGAGTTTTTTAATTATTTTTTTGCAAACTTCGGTAAATCTTAAAAATAAGCCTTCTGTTTTAACCGAAATTTTAAATAACAGCTTGGAAATTTTATTTATCGCCCCAACAAAAAAGCCTGTTACTTTGCAAAAAAGCTTCAAAAAGAAAACGGAAACAGTCAGCCTTGAAATAAGGAAGCCAACCCCCTCAAAAAACAAGGCATAGCCTCTGATTTCACCGTCGGTGGTTGCCAGCAAAAACAAAAATGTAATTATTGCGGAAAGAACCGAAAAGATGATATCGCCTACAAAAATCCCGACAGCACCGTTATTCGATATATTTCTTAATGCTTTTATTATATCGTAAAGCCCGCAAAGTAAAACACCCAAGGCCATCCCGTAAAGCGAAGTTTTAATTTGCAAGCTTAAGCTTATTTCCCACATATTATTATTTGAAAAGCCTTGAAAGGAAGCCGCCCGAATGCTCGGCTTCGGACATATATACAACGGCGTGTATTCTACCCTCAGCGGAAATCGAACCGCTTTCGTTGTCAAAGCTTATCATTTTAAGATTTTCACCCTTAACGGTCATTTTACCCATAACCGTTACAAGAACAGCAGTTTCGTCATCAAAAGAAGCAACATCCTTGATTCCCGAAATACTGAGCTTTTTTCGGCAATCTATTATAACATTATGATCGGTATGATTTGATCTCTCTTCCATAAACACACCCCATAAAAGTATATTTAAGAAGAGTGCTTTCTATTACAGAATTTTATATAAGAGAGCGGCATCATCCTTTTTTACGGTCTCATTTATTGCCGTAACCTGAAGCCTTACCGGTCTTGTTCCGAAGGAAATTTCCACAACATCTCCGACCTTTATTTCAAGCGAGGCTCTTGCCACCTTGCCGTTTACCGATACTCTTCCGGCATCGCAAGCTTCGTTTGCGACTGTTCTGCGTTTTATAAGCCTCGAAACCTTCAAATATTTATCAAGTCTCATCATATTCTCCTTAATACTGTTTTCTTAAATAAGAATAGCCGCTTGTGATCTAACAATGCGGCATTTAGCTTGTAACAAAACTTAAGCCGCCCTTACGGACGGCTTTTTTAGCTGAGCTAATTACTTTGAAACTGCATCCTTAAATGCTTTTCCGGCCTTAAATACAGGGCTCTTGGAAGCTGCAATCTGAATTGACTGCTTTGTAAGAGGATTGATACCGGTTCTTGCTGCACGCTCACGAACTTCGAATGTACCGAAGCCTACAAGCTGAACCTTCTCGCCGGCCTTAAGGGTGTCAACAACAGCGTCAATAACCGCTGCTACTGCCTTATCAGCCTCTTTCTTTGATATACCTGCCTTATCGGCAACTGCTGCTACTAATTCTGTTTTGTTCATTATATTGAACCTCCATTATTTTATTAACCCCGCCCTGATGGGCAAAGGTTACCTTGCGGTTTTGAACAAGCATAAAACCTTACTATATACTTTTACCATATAATCACAAAAAAATCAATACATTTTGGTGTGATTTTTAATTTTTTTAAAAAAATTGTGTATTTTAACATATCAAATCAGGCTTTTTACCGTATAATTTTAAGCTTGAGGCAAATTTTAAGGAGCTTTTCACCCTTTGGTAAAGCAAGAACATCAGCCTCTTCAAAAGCATTTAAGATTATAAGCATAGCGAAATATACGACTGCTCCGCAGGCAATAGCAAGAACTGTAAAGAGCTTTGTTGAACCGAAATTTAACATAAGCCTTGCCGCAATACCGCAGCAAAGAGCTGCCACAAGCGGTTTAAAAACAGTTTTTACAAGGTTGGGTACAACGCCGGTATATTTTATTATTGAAGCAAGATTTGCAAAAAACATAAAAGCATAACATACCGCTGTTCCTATTGCGGCACCCTTTATGTTAACCGATGGTATTCCGACGAAGATAAAATTAACGATAACCTTTAAAACAGCTCCTATAGCAACATTCCTAAGAGAAATAACCTGCTTACCGATAGCCTGAAGCATACTCGTCATCGGAATTGCCATTCCCGCAAAGCAGGCAGCTATTCCGTATACAACCATCATAGAGCCTCCGATTTCAACAGAAGCAACCGTGTTATACATCAAGCCCATTATAGCACTACCGGCAAAGAGAAAGCCCATACCGGCCGGAAGTGAAATCATAGCAGTAAGCTTCATTGAGGATTCAACATTCCGTTTTATTCCCTTTTTATCACCGAGAGACCAACAGGAGGCTATCACAGGAAGTGCACTTACACCGAGAACGGAAGTAGTTGTCGGAATAAGATTATATATCGTAAATGCCTTACTGCGAATACCGTAAAGGAAGGTAGGTATTGCATTATTTGTAAGCTCATTGGCGGAATAAATAAGATTATAGTCTTCTATTGAAGCCTTATACATCGAGCGTATAGTATCTGAATTGTTGTTCATAAGGTGTGCCAGCTGCCATTTTACCATAGAAACATCTACTAAAGATGCTATGCTGTTAGCAAGTGATGCAAGAACAACGGGTATTGCAATGGCAATAAGCACCTTAGCGGAAGCCTTTGCCGAAATCGGCTTAGGCGAAGCTTCCAGCTCCTCATAGGTTATACCGTCACCCTTGAGCTTGTACCTAAGTCTTAAATACAACGCAGATATCATAGCACCGATGCTTATTCCAAGCATCGCAGCAGCGGCAGCAAACGCCACATTATCGGTTAGCTTCATAACAATATAGGCAAGACCGTATCCTAAAATTAGCTTTCCGAGTGCTTCGATTACATCTGAAGCAGCAGTTGGATACATATTTCGAAGTCCCTCATAGTAGCCTCTATAGGTGGACATTGTACAACAAAAAAGCAATGAAGGAGCAATCGCAAAAAGACTGTATATTGTTTCCCCTGTAGGGTCAGTCAGCCTTACAAACGGATATATCAGCAGCAGCATCAAAACAAGGCCTGATAGACCTGTAATGAGGAATATACGCTTTGTAACAGCCAAAGAACGGCGGACATCCTGATATTTGCCTACAGCCATATTTTCCGCAACAACCTTTGAAACGGCAATAGGCAGTCCTGCCATTGCAAGAGTATATATCGGAGTAAAAAGGTCATAAGCGGAGGAAAAATATCCGAATCCCAAATCACCTATAAGGTTCGAAAGGGGTATTTTAAATACCGCCCCGATAAGCTTTACCAAAATCGTTGAGCAAAGGAGAATAACCGCACCGTATTCAAAGCTTTGTTGCTTTCTTTCATTCTTCGGCATTTTAACGGCTCCTATAATAATCCGCAGCTGCGGAAAGAATTTTCATAAAAGCTTCCTGCATAGAAAGCTCACCGGAGGCGTTCATTTCGCTGTAGCTTTCATTTGCGCTGTCTCCGGCATTGTCGGATATCATACGAAAAGCCGCAAAAGGAATATCAGCATTTTCGCAAACAGAAGCTATTGCGGCAGTCTCCATATCACAGGAGGTTGCATCGTAGGTTGCCCTTAAAAAAGCACTATCGGAATCAGAGCTTACGAATCTGTCACCACAGACAGCTGTTCCGCCGGCAACACCGCCTGTAACGGTATTTATGATACTTAACAGTGCATTATCGGCACTGTAGATATAGTTCTGATTCGGCTTTTCACACGGCTTATATCCAAGTGGAGTTAAATCAAAATCGTGTTCAAGAAACCTTTGCGGTGCACAAAATCTTCCTCTTTGAGTATTGCTTATACCGCCGGAAAGACCGAAATTTAAAATAGCGCAGCAGCCCTTTAATGCAAGAGCAGCCGCTACCGAAGCAGCATTAACCTTACCGATACCGCAGTTAATAGAAATTACCTCTATTTCATTCAGGCAAAACCTAATACCGTTTTTCTTGAAAACGGTTATGTCTTCCGGATTTAAATTTTTTGCGAGCTTTACAAAGGGGCGGTATTCATCAATATCCGCAACTATAACGCCAATATATTTTTTATCATTCATATCAATTATTCTTCAAAGGTGAGCTTTTCGCCGCAAACAGAGCAATACATCGCATCCTTTTCAACCGAAGCCTTGCAGGAGGGACATATCCTTTTATTTTTTATATCGGCAATTTGAGCTTCTGTTTTCTTAATAAGATTTTTCTTTTGGTTTATATTCTCAACAGCGGCAGCTATATTATCCGAAAGCTTTTCATTGCCGTTTTGCGCTTCGTAATAAAGCATTCCGAGATTTTTATAATCACTTGAGAGCTTGGCCTTGAGAGACGATACGGTATACCTGAGCTTCTCAATTGCTATTACCTCATCGGTTTTCCGCTTTGCAACATCAAGCATATCCTTTGCTTTATCAACTGCGTTATCAAAAAACTCTTTATCCATAAATCGTTACCTCCTGAATTACTTTAGGATTATTTTATCACAAAAAAGCAAATTTTACAAGTCTTTATAAAAAGCCTCGATTTCTGCCTTTCTTTTCAGCTGTTCGTTAAATCTGCTTATATACTCATACGGATATTTGAAATTGAATATCCTTTTGATATTATTACCGTTCGGTTCTCTGAGCTTTGTAACCGCTGATGCACCGCAGGCGAGCACAGTATGAGTTTCGTCCATTATATAAACATTGTAAAGACCCTCAAAGCCTTTCTTCGCATACCCCACATTTTCAAGATTGCCAACCGTTTTGCTTTGTCTGTACATATAGTAAGGCAGTATGCCGTTTGATGTAAGACGACTTCGTGCATAATCAACCATAAGGGATGCTTTTTTTCCGGCATCGATTTCGGGAAATTCTCCTCTTACGGTAATATCCGATGCTCGCTTCATTGATAGCGAATGAACGGTAACGCTCTCGGGCGAAAGATTAATTATTTTATCGATGGTATTTTTAAAGCCCTCGACAGTATCTGTTGGAAGTCCGGCTATTAAATCGGTATTAACAGCCTTAAAGCCGACCTTTTCGACGAGCTCAAGGGCATTATAAAAATCGACAGCAGTATGTCTTCTGCCTATAGCATTTAAAACGCTGTCTTCAAGAGTTTGCGGATTTATGCTTATTCTATCGGCTGAGGATTGCTTTATAATATTAAGCTTATCCGGTGTTACAGTATCCGGTCTGCCTGCTTCAACCGTAAACTCTCTTATGCCGGAAAGGTCAAAGCATTCATTAACGGTATCAAGAACACGGTACAGTTGATTTTCATTTAAGGTGGTAGGCGTACCTCCGCCCATATAAACAGTTTCAAGCTTTAAATTCAAGGCTCTTGCTATATCAGCTGTGTACCTAAGCTCCTCACAAAGCTTTTCCACATAAAAAGGTATAAGCTCACCTGCTTTATCAACAGAATGAGAGACAAAGGAACAATAGCTGCATCTTGAGGGACAAAACGGAACGGATAAGTAAAGACTAAAGGATTTAGGTGATGAGAGAGATATAATTTTATCCTCTGCAGCAGCCGCAAGACAGAGCTTTAGCTTTGAATCGGATACTCTGAGAACATTTTTAAAGTATTCAATTGCATTTGCCTCTCCCGATTCCTTTATTTTGTTCCTGAGTAGCCTTGCCGGTCTGACGCCCGTAAGAATACCCCACTGCGGTGCATAACCCGTTATATCAAAAAAGCAATCCGCAAGCATTCCCGCAAGCATAAGCTCGACTTCCTTTTCGGAAACAGGATTTACTTTTGGGATTTTTCTTTTTTGCTCAGCTGTTTTTCCGTCAAGAGAAAGATTAGTATAAAGAAGTAAATTGTCGGTATTTTCACTAAAGCTCACAATTGCAAGTCGGCTGTCATTTACTTCCTGATGATATACCTCGATTTTTTCAAACGGAAGATAAAGCCTAATTAGCTTCTCCATTTCATAATCGAATCGGTTTCCGATATTACACAGCTTCATATTATTTCTCCGTTAATATAAGGATTATACCGCTTTTCGGTTGCTATATCGGTCGACAAGCCGTGTCCCGGATAAACCACGGTTTCTTCGGGGAAAAAATCAACAATTTTTTGAAGTGATAAAAAAAGCTCTTCCTCGCTTCCGCCCGGAAGGTCGGTTCTACCGGCAGTACCCTTAAAAAGGGTATCTCCCGAAAAAAGAAATCCGTTTGTAAAATAACACATACCGCCTTTTGTATGACCCGGGGTAAGAATTGCCTTAAGCTCAATATCCCCTACGCAAAAAGACTGACCGTCTAAAAGCGTTAAATCAGCCTTAAACGGAGCAACATTTGCATAAAATCTATCTGAAAGAGTAAACCGCATATCTTCAAGAAAGGGAGCCTCAAAAGCACCTATTGCAATTTTAACACCTGTTTTAGCACGCAAGTAGTCGGCACCGCCTATATGGTCAAAATGGCAATGAGTAAGAAGAATAAGCCTTTCCTTATCGGCTGCACCGAGAAGAAAGCTTTGTATTTTTTCATCTATTGTTCCAGGGTCTATGACAACTGCCGCCCGCTTACTTGAAAGCATATAGCAGTTTTCCTGTAGCTTACCGCAAGCTGTTTTTTCAATTAACATAATATCAGCCTTTTTTCCAAATATCGGTATCAAGAAGCACGGTGACAGGTCCGTCATTTATGAGACTGACCTTCATATCAGCACCGAAAATTCCCTTTTCGACTCGCCTGACACCAAGGCGTGAAAGAGTACGGCAATATTCGTTATAAAGCATTTCGGCGGCTTTCGGCTCCATAGCCTTTACAAAGGACGGACGATTACCTTTTCTTGTATCCGCAGCTAAAGTAAACTGTGATATACACAAAACCTCACCCTCTACCTCCGAAATAGAAAGATTCATCTTATCGTTTTCATCTGTAAATACCCGAAGCTTAACTGTTTTTTCGGCAAGAAGTCTTACATCATCTATTGTATCACCGCTTACGGCACAAAAAAGTATCATAAAACCGTTGCCGCAGCTGCCCACACAGCTACCATCAACAGAAACCGATGCAGAGCTGACTCGTTGTATAAGTGCTTTCACTGTCCTATCCTTTCAACGCTGTAAACACCCGATAGCTTTTGCAGCCTTGCCTTTATACTTTTTAAGTGTTCGACACTTTCTGCTGCAATTGTTATTACAGCAACGAAATTACCGTCCTTTTGCTGTCTTGCGTTAATAGAATGCATGGCGACCCTCATATTTGATATAGTATTTATAATGTCAACTATCAGACCTTCTCTGTCAAGAGATGCTATTTGTAGGGTTGAAGTAAAGCAATTGTTTTTGGCAACACTCCAATGAGCCTGTATCCAACGATCCGGCTCAGCACAGGTGCTGATATCCTTTGGAACATTATTGCAATCCCTCTTATGAACGGAAACACCATGTCCCCGTGTTATAAATCCAATTATGTCGTCACCCGGAAGCGGATCACAGCAATGAGATAGCTTTATAAGGCAATTATCAATTCCGTCAACTACAACACCGTCGGGAGAAGCAGTTACCTTCTGCGGCATTTCCGGAACAACAGGCTGCTTAGCGGCACGCCTGCCGTAATCCTCTCTTATCCTCGGCATTATTTTAGAAAGAAGTATTCCGCCGTAACCTATTGCAGCGTAAAACTCCTCGTTATCGGAAAAGTGAAGTCGTTTAGTGGTTTCCGTAACAAGAGTACAGTATTCCTCTTCGCTTAAGGCTATTCCCATTCGTTTAAGCTCTTTATCGAAGGCCAAACGACCTTCAACAATATTTTCAGTTCTTTTTTCCTTTTTAAACCACGACCTGATTTTTGATTTAGCCTGATTTGTAACGGCAATATTCATCCAGTCTCTGCTGGGACCTCTACCGGACTGATTTGAGGTTAAAATTTCAATTACCTCTCCGGTTTTAATCTCATGGTTTATAGGTACTATCTTGCCGTCCGCCTTAGCACCTATCATTTTTATGCCAACAGCCGAATGAATTGCAAAGGCAAAATCAACAACCGTTGAGCCTACAGGGAGATTTATAACATCACCCCTCGGTGTTACCGCAAAAACATCCTCCTGTGAAAGATCAACCTTTATGCTTCTTACAAGCTCCGAAGCATCGCCCGATGCCTCCTGAGAATCAAGTATCTCTCTTATCCACGCAAGACGCTGTTCCATTTTTTTATCGTTTGCGGTTATTCCCTCTTTATATTTCCAGTGTGCTGCTATACCGAGCTCCGCAGTATGATGCATTTCAAAGGTCCTTATCTGAATTTCAAAGGGAAGTCCCTCTCTGCTTATAACGGTTGTGTGAAGTGACTGATACATATTGGGCTTCGGTGTGGATATATAGTCCTTAAAACGGTTAGGTATGGGACGAAACATATCGTGCATTATACCGAGAATATTGTAACAATCGGCAACGGTATCGGTAATAATTCTTATGGCATAAATATCATATATCTCATCAAAGCTTTTACCCTGAAGATACATTTTACGGTAAATGCCGTGTATGGATTTTACCCTGCCCTGAAAAGCCATATTTATTCCGGACATATCGTCCTTGAGTCGCTTTTCTATACGCATTTTTATATCACTTAAAATGCGTTCTCTGTCTGCCTTCCTTATTTTTAAAAGCTCTTCTATTTCGGCATAAGCTATAGGGTCGAGATGCTTTATTGCAAGATCCTCAAGCTCCTCCTTAACAGGACGAATACCCAATCTGTGCGCAATAGGGGCATATATCTCAAGTGTTTCAACAGATTTATCCCTCTGCTTTTGTTCAGGCACAGCATCGAGCGTTCTCATATTATGAAGCCTATCTGCAAGCTTAATAATAATGACCCTTATATCCTTTCCCATTGCAATAAGCATTTTTCTGAGACTTTCCGCCTGCTGCTGCTCCTTTGTTGTAAAGGATAATCTGCCAATTTTGGTAACACCGTCAACAAGAAGCCCGACCTCACTACCGAAAAGCTTTTCTATATCAGCCTGAGTGGTATCGGTATCCTCGACAACATCATGAAGGAGAGCTGCGGCTATGGAGCAGCTCTCCATACCGAGGGATATAACGATTTTCGCAACATTATAGGGATGAATATAATATTCCTCATTAGTCCATCTTTTTTGACCCTGATGTGCCTTAACGCAAAATTCATAGGCCTTTTTTATAAGCTGAACATCATACTCACCACCCTGAGACCCTAAATAATCAAGGAGGCATTGCATATCCCGCTTTTCATCTTCATTCATTTATTTCACCCCATTTGCCAAAAAACTGTATATAGGAGATTTTGACAGGTCGGTTTTAGCACCCCTTACTATAGTCAGCCTACCGTCATTTTCCTTAATCAAGCCAAGTTCGCTCAAGGCTTTAATCGCAACAGAGGTCCTTGCTATACCGATACTGTTCAAAAATTTATACTTAACCTGCTCTTCGTTTGGTGATAAGGCGGCTATGTATTTGTAAACATCAACTACCTGCTCTCTCGGAGGCAAAAGCTCATCGCTGTTAAAACCGGATTTATATGTTATAAAATCATCAAAAGCATATAGCTGCTTAAACAGCAGTTCATCATCAGTACAGGTGGGTCTTATCCCTTTAATTTGAATTGAAAGAACATAGCTATCCTTATAAAAGCTCGTATCAAGACTTACCGCAAGATCTAAAATATCTCCAACAGCAAAACAAAATCTATCTATACCGACACCAAACAGGATTGCCTGAAAGGCACTACCGTTTTTTGAAAAAAGCAATTTTAAATGCTTACCTGCTCCGACCGGAATTATTTTATCAAGCTTTACTCCGATTAAACCGAAAACAGGCTGAGGATTGCCTATTCCAAAAGGTTCAAAAAGCTTTATTGCTTCGACCATATCCACGCTCATTCCGGCAGGATTTATATTAAAATCAAGCCTAAGCTCGGGAACGACCGGTTCAAGAGTTAAAGCGTATTCGTTTATTCTACTGCGCAGCTCATCTATTTTATCGGTTTTTAAGGTTACTCCGGCAGCAAGCTCGTGACCACCGAATGTTTCAAGGCAAGCCTTACAGGAGTTAAGTGCATCAAAGAGATGAAAGCCTTTTATACTTCTGCCTGAGCCATGAGCCGAATCGCCGGATATAGATATTACTACTGTGGGGCGACCGTATCGTTCACATATTCTTGATGCAACAATACCTATTGTGCCGAGATGCCATTTTTCACCGCAAACGATAATTACCCTGTTATGCTGATATCCATATTTTTGTATCAGACCTACAGCCTCCTCGGTAACCTGTTGCTCGATTTGCTGGCGTTCGGCGTTAAGGGCATCAATTTTATTTGCAAGAGTAAGCGAACCCCGCATATCTTCGGTAGAAAGGAGCATAAGTGCATCATTTGCACTACCCATTCTTCCGGCAGCGTTAATTCTCGGAACAATGCCAAAGGCTATTCTTCCTGCGTTGATGGTTTTTCTGTCTATACCGGCAACACTGATTATGGATGAAATTCCTATAGAAGGATTAGTTCTTATTTTTTCTATTCCCGCTTTAACTATACATCTGTTTTCGTTAACAAGCGGCATAACATCGCCTATTACTGCTATGCAAAGTAAATCCGCATAATCGTAAAGTATTTCCTCAGGCTCTCGTCCAAGCAAAACACATACAAGCTTAAAAGCAACCTCAGCTCCGCAGATTTCTTTAAACGCACAGGAGCAATCACTGCGATGAGGATCCACAACAGCCACGGCATTCGGTAGCTTTTCCGGAGGAAGGTGATGATCTGTTACAACGGTTTTTATACCTTTTTTGCTTGCATAATCTATAACCTGAGCGCAGGAAATACCGTTATCGACCGTAATTATGAGCTTAACTCCTGCCTCGGCAAGATTGTCTACGGCATTATTATTCATACCGTAGCCCTCGTCAATACGGTCAGGTATATATGTGATGAAATCGGCATTGAGCGATTTAAGACATTTACACATAACAGCAGTTGCCGTTACACCGTCACAGTCATAATCTGCGTAAACCGCAATTTTTTCCTTATTGCTTAAAGCTTCACGCACAGCATTTGCAGCCCGATCTATATCCGTAAGCTCTCTGGAATCGGCAAGAAGGGGCTCGTTGGAAAGCATAAATTCAAGCTCAGATGGGTCAGTAATGCCTCTTGAACAAGCAATAAGCGCAGAAAACGGGTCAATATCACATTCCTCGGATATAATTCTTGCGGCCTGCTTATCCGCTTTGCCGAAAATCCATTTTTTAAAAGACATACATTCCCCTCCTCGAGCATTTTATGCATACAGACGCTTCTGTCGGCTATCTAAAGCTTTTCAGAAACGATTTTTGCTCAGGCATTATCCTCCGGCTGTCACAAGCCTTTAATATTGTTTTTTTATGTGTCCATTGGTCAAGACGATGCTCCGTGATATAAGGCAGCGTAATTTCATACTGCTTACACAAGGCAGTTGCAAAATACCACGCCTTCATCATTTTCACATAGTATTCATCGCTTATAATATTTGCGACCTTTTCTAAATACACCGGCTTAAAGCTCTCTTCGAGATAATATCTCATAAGCATACATATACCGTATCTCACAGTATATGTGTTTTCCGAAGCAATCCATTTTGAAATATGTATGATAAGCTTATCTCTGTTTCGGGCAAAAACAGGCGGAGAAAAGCAATCGCAGGTCTGCCAATTATCAATATACCTTAAAAATTCGTCGGTTTTCGATACTGCTGTATCAAAATCTTTAATTCGCTCTATTATAAAGCCGTGAAGATGGTTTTCTTCAAGGTATTTATGTGGTAGAGCTTCGATAAAATCTGTCGCCCTTTGTTTATCAAGCTCTTTTGCATATTTTCTTAGAACAGGTATCCTTATACCTATAGAATCCGAAGCTTCGGGAATAAGCCTTATATTAAAATCTCTGTAATGGGAATCTGCCATAGAAAGCAGTTCCTTTCTTATCTCAAGCGATGAGGTGTTCATAATAGTCTTTCATAGTCCTTGCATCCTCGGTCTGTGTTCCGGCAGATTCACAGATAAATACAGGGCTTAATGCTTTTTTCGCCGTAAGCTCCATAACGGGCTCAAAATCCGGTCCATAAACGGTATCAGCAAATGTCAGATGGCGTTTTTCTCCGCCGGCAGTATATTCGATTTTTGAAAAATGAGAATGAAAAACCTTAAGCCTTTCTATTCCGAGTCGATTTTCTATAAGATCAAAAACTGCGGCATAATCCTCAAATACTTTAAACGCCCCTAAATCTCTGGCGTTTAAATGACCGAAGTCTATACACGGAATAAGCCTTTCATCAATTCTGCATAGCTCGACAACCTCATTTAAGGTGCCGAGTTGATTAACCTTACCCATGGTTTCGGGGCATATATGAATATCAAAAAGGCCCTCATTGTCAAGAGCGGTTATTGCCTTTTTCATAGTATCAATGGCTAACTGCAAGGCCTCTTCTCTGGAGATTTTACCGCAGGAGCCGGTATGAACTACTATTCTGTTACCACCCATTGCCTTTACAGCCCTTGCGCTTTGAAGAATATAATTAACCGAATTGAGCCTTTTTTCCTCTTCTACAGACGACATAGAAATATAGTACGGGGCATGAAGAGATAAGGCTATTCTATTTTCCTTAGCAAGCCTTCCAAGCTCGGCAGCCTTATCAAGACCGATATTCACACCTCTGCCGCACTGATATTCAAACGCATCAAGTCCGGCATTTACAAGATACTGTGGCACATCAAGACTTGATTTGTAGCCTTCTTTTTTAAAGCTTTCCGCTGTTCCGGCGGGTCCGAAAAGTGCACTCATATTTCTTCGTCCTTTATATTGTGTATTTTAAACACAGCTTTTTCAAGTGTTCTTTTAATGCGAAAGCCCAGCTTATCCTCAAGCTTTATCGGCGTAAGAAGAATAGTTTTAAGGCGCACAGCATTTCCTCCGAGCACATCTGTAAAAATTTGATCTCCTACAACCGCAGCATTCTCTGCATTAACATTAAGCCTTGATATGCCCCTTAAAAATCCGTTAGGCAAGGGCTTGTGTCCGGAGCTTACATAATCCAAAGCAATTTTATCTGCTATGGGCTTGACAAAGCGCTCCTTGGAATTAGACAATACCAAAAGCTTTATACCGTTTTGCTGCATATTATTTATCCATTCAACAAGACCTTCGGTCAAAACCTCGCCGTGATGTGTTGAAAGTGTATTATCAACATCCAAAAGCAACGCCGAAACCTTTAATTTTTTAAGAAGCTCTATGCTTATATCTGTTATTTTTTTCAGCTTAACATCTGGCTTTAACAGCATATATTATCTCCCAAAACATTCCAATTTAAGACAAAAAGGCGGTTGCAAAACAACCGCCTTTAATGCGTTTTAATAAAATACCGCAAATTAGCGGAATTTTCTCTTACGAGCAGCTTCCGACTTCTTTTTGCGTTTTACAGAGGGCTTTTCATAGTGCTCTCTCTTACGAACCTCCTGAATAACGCCATCCTTAGCGGTTTGCCTTTTAAAGCGGCGAAGTGCATTATCAAGCGATTCATTTTCTTTAACTCTGATCTGACTCATCATATTCCCTCCCTCCGCAAAGTTGCAGGGGTCTTTACTAACAACTGCTATTATACTATAAACAGACAGGTTATGTCAAGAAGCAGTTTTTCTTTATTTCCTTTATTTTTTATTTAAAGAACAACGGTAATTTTTCAAGAAAAATTATATCCTTACGGTCTGCAGCATCGCCTTCGGCAAGAAAAGCACAGGAGGCTGCCTCTATCGCACCTGCTTCATCAACAAGCCTTCTTACCGCCTTAAGAGATTCTCCGGTGCTTATAACATCATCAACAATAAGGACCCTTTTTCCTTTCATTATATTCACTTCGGTTTCTCCGAGATAAAGATGCTGCTCGTGCTGAGTTGTTATTGAGATTTCCTTAACATCGAGTGGATTACGCATATATACCTTAATTCCCTTGCGGGCAACAACATAGGGCTTTCCCGATTGTCTTGCCATTTCGTATGCTATCGGAATAGATTTTGCTTCCGGAGTAAGTATAAGGTCAAATTCAGGAACCATTTTCAGAAGCTCCCTTGAGCCGGCAATCGTAAGCTCAACATCACCGAAAATTATAAATGCAGCTATATCAACGCTTTCACTTACGCTGAACATTTCAAGCTTTCTTTCAAGCCCTGCTATTTTCATAGTGTAATATTCTGACATCACAATTTCTCCTTTGCGTTTCAGCCCGGAGGCCATTGAAGATATCTGCGGGCAAGCAGATGAAAATGAAGATGACCAACAGTTTGCCCACCGTCTCTTCCGCTATTTGAAACAACCCTAAAGCCGTTTTCAAGCTTTTCGTTTTTTGCCGTTTTTGCTATCGCCTCGTATATTTTAGCAGCATATAAGCTGTTTTCTTCGTTTATATCCGCAGGAGAAGCAATATGCTTCTTCGGTACAAAAACCGCATGAAAGGGAGCCTGAGGAGAAATATCCGCAAAAGCATAGACATATTCATCTTCATAAACCTTTGTACTCGGTATTTCGCCGGAAATTATTTTGCAAAACAGACAATCATCCATTATTGTTACCTGCCTCATTTAATCATTTGAGCAACTGCATCAACAGCAGAGTCAAGAGCCTTGTTTATCAAAGAAGCGTCCTTGCCGCCTGCCATTGCACTGTCAGCTTTACCTCCGCCGTTGCCACCTGTAATTTGTGCTACCGCTTTTACAAGCTTGCCTGCATTTGCTCCCTTAGCAACAGCATTTTTACCACAGGCTACGCAGAATGTAATTTTTTCACCGTTTAACGCCGCAAGAACGACAGCCATATCATCGTTTTTGCTCTTAATGTCGTCAAGCAACCGTCTAAGTTCGTCCGGTGAGGTGCCGTCAAGCCTTGCTGTTGCAACCTTTACGCCTGATACTTCAACGGCTCCGTCGGCAATATTTCCGAGCTTACCCGCAGCAAGCTTAGCTTCAAGTGCCTCAATTCTTCTTTCCGCTTCCTTAAGCTGAAAAGAAATCGATTGCGCCTTTAGTGCAACATCATCCGCATTTCCGCATTTAAGAATTCTCGCTGCATCTGTTGCGATTTCTCTGTACTTATTCGCAAAAGCAAGAAAGCCGTTACCTGTTACCGCCTGAATTCTTCTGACGCCTGCCGCTATTCCGGATTCTCCGACAATACGGAACAGACCTATCTTTCCCGTGTTATCAACATGGGTTCCGCCGCAAAACTCAACCGAAATATCACCTGCTGTAACAACCCTTACCCTGTCACCGTATTTTTCGCCGAAAAGAGCCATTGCTCCAAGCTTTTTAGCTTCATTTATCGGCATTTCACGGCTATCAACCGCAAGTGCAGACATAATTTCATTATTAACAAGCTGCTCAACCTTAAACAGCTCGTCCGAAGAAAGCGCTGAGAAATGCGTAAAATCGAATCTTACTTCTTTTTCGTTTACAAGCTGACCTGCCTGCTCCACATGGTTACCGAGAACTCTTCTAAGCGAAGCCTGAAGAAGATGAGCTGCCGTGTGGTTACGGCGAATATCATTTCTTCTTTCAATATTGATCCTCGCCTTCACCCTATCGCCGACCGATATTTTGCCGCTTAAAGAAACAATATGCATAAACACACCGCCGTGTGTTTTTTTTGTATCAGTTACATTTGCATCGGCAAATTCACTTGATATTATACCGGTATCTCCTATCTGTCCTCCGCCTTCGCCGTAAAAAACGGTTCTGTCAAGAACTATAACCGCATTATTTGTATTTTCAGCAGATTTTAAATGCTCACCGTCACAAACTATATCTACAACCTCTGCATCACACTCATCAAGCTCATAGCCGAGAAATACCGTTGGCTGTATACCGTCAAAGGCTATACCCTCGCTGCTCCAGCTTTCGGAGTCCGCCGCTTTTCTTGAAGCTCTGGCAAGCTCACGCTGCTTTTGCATAAGCTCATCGAAGCCTTTTTCATCGAGTGTCATATTATGCTCTGAAAGTATGTCCTTGGTAAGGTCAAGGGGAAAACCGTAAGTGTCATAAAGCCTGAAAGCATCCTCACCGGATATCATTTCGCCTTTAGACATCAGCTCGTTTAAAATACCTAAACCCTGATCTATTGTTTTTGAAAAGCTTGCTTCCTCATTTGAAATAACCTTTTTTATAAGCTCTTCCTTTTCAAGAAGCTCGGGATAAGCATCCTTATTTTCAGCTATCACAGCCTCGCATATTTCTTCAAGAAAGGGTCTGTTAATACCTATAAGCCTTCCGTGCCTTGCAGCTCGCCTTATAAGGCGGCGAAGAACATAGCCTCTGCCCTCGTTTGAAGGAATAATACCATCGCTTATCATAAAGGTTGAAGCTCTTGCGTGGTCGGTTATTGCTCTTATAGATATATCCGTGCTTTTATCGCTGCCGTAAACGGCACCTGATACTTCACACACTTTGTTAAGTATTTTTCTTACGGTATCAACCTCGAACATATTGTCAACACCCTGCATAACACAAGCCAAACGCTCAAGACCCATACCGGTATCAATATTTTTATTGGCAAGCTCGATATAAGTACCGTCTCCCATATTATTGAATTGCGAAAAAACATTATTCCATATTTCCATATACCTATCGCAATCACATCCGGGCTTACAATCGGGAGATCCGCAGCCGTATTTTTCGCCACGGTCGAAATATATTTCACTACAGGGGCCACATGGACCCGTTCCGTGCTCCCAAAAATTATCTGCTTTTCCGAGCTTTACAATATGCTCTTCGGGGACCTTTATAACATCACGCCAGATTGCATAAGCTTCGTCATCCTCCTCGTATACGGATGGCCAAAGAAGCCCACAGGGAATCTCAAGTGCTTCGGTTAAAAATTCCCAAGCCCACGGAATAGCCTCATTTTTGAAATAATCTCCGAACGAAAAATTCCCAAGCATTTCGAAATATGTACCATGGCGTGCAGTATGCCCCACACGCTCAAGGTCGGGAGTTCTTATACACTTTTGACAGGTTGTAACCCTGCTTTTCGGAGGAGTTATCTCACCTGTAAAATATTTTTTCATAGGCGCCATACCGGAATTTATAAGCAAAAGAGATTTGTCATTATCGGGCACAAGAGAAAAGCTCTTAAGCCGCAAATGACCCTTGGATTCAAAAAAAGAAAGATATTTTTCCCTAAGGTCGTTAAGAGAGGTCCATTTCATCAGCAAGTAACACTCCAAAATAGAATAATAGCCAAAGGCTTCCACCATAAGGCCTAATTATCATAATTATATACCTTAAAATAAATATTGTCAATGCAAATTGTCCGAATTATAACTAATTCAATAAAAGATGTAACTAAAAACCCGCATACCGTTAATTTGGTATGCGGGTTTTTGGCAATTATTTGTTATCTGCTGCTTCATCAAGCTTTTTATTTCTGAAATAAAGAGCAACATCGATTGATATTTCGATGAAATTAAGCACATAGAAGAAAAAGCTGAGAACGAATATAAAACCGCTTTTCGGTGCCACTCCAAAGAATCCGGCGGCTTCAATAATTTTCTTAGCTATTCCGCAGGCATAGCCCACCAGCAAAAACACCTCAAAAAAGAGACTTTTTCCTTTTGCCGTTCTTGAAATCCACGATTTTCTTATTGAAATCGGCCAAGAAAGTCCGAAACAAAATATTGTCAGTGCTTCAAGTAAATCAACTATCATTTTAAATTAACCCCCCCATTAGTTTTTTCTGCGATAATCGGGAAGTAATTTCGGTGAAACAAGCTCTGTGGTTACACCTGCCGCCTCCCTTTCATTATCAAACCTTGAAATATGCTCGAGAGTAAGCTCGGCGGTTTTTGTAGCCTTAGCCTTATTTGCGGCATTTTTACCGGCAGTTCTTCCGAATACTATTATATCGAGCAAAGAGTTACCCATAAGACGGTTTCTGCCGTGAATACCACCGACTGCCTCGCCGGCAACATAAAGATTGTCAACACTTGTACTCATACCGCTTACATCAATATCTATTCCGCCGTTTTGATAATGAAGAGTGGGATAAACCAAAATAGGCTCCTTGCGAATATCGATGCCGTAGCTTGCGAACATACGCATCATTGCGGGAATTCTCTTTTCGATAGTTCCCTCACCGCCTATTGCTTCTATCATCGGAGTGTCAAGCCAAACCGCTTTTCCGCTGCCGGTATCAACGCCCTCGTCACGATCAGAGCATTCACGAATTATTGAAGCTGCGGCAACATCTCGAGTTTCAAGCGGATGCATAAACACCTTACCGTCACGGTTAATAAGCTTTGCACCTAAGGAACGAACCTTTTCAGTGACAAGCGCACCGAAAATCTGTGACGGAAATGCAGCACCCGTGGGATGATACTGAAGAGTGTCTGCATACAACAGCTTAGCGCCGACACGATAAGCAAGCACCAAGCCGTCGGCAGTAGCACCGTAGTGATTGGAGGTCGGAAAGCCCTGATAATGCATACGACCCGCACCGCCCGTAGCTATAATTACAGCTTTGGCTCTTGCTACCATAAGCTCCTTTGTTTCCATATTCATAAGGACTGCTCCCGCTGCCTTACCGTCCTTATCAAGTATAAGCTCTATAGCCGAAGTGAAGTCAACGACCTTAATGCCTCTGTTTAAAACCTCATCACGCAGGGTCCTCATTATCTCAGCACCTGAATAATCCTTTGCAGCGTGCATACGCTTTCTTGATGTACCGCCACCGTGCGTGGTTACCATTGTACCGTCGGGCAATTTATCAAATTCAACACCGAGGTCATTAAGCCACTGTATTGCCTCTGGTGCATCACAAACAAGCTTTGCGAGCAATTCACGCTTTGCGGCATAATGACCGCCGCCGAAGGCATCCACAAAATGAGTTGCAGGCGAATCATTCGGCTTATCGGCTGCCTGTATGCCGCCCTCAGCCATCATAGTGTTTGCATCACCCATACGGAGCTTTGTTACTATCATAACATTTGCCCCTGCATTATCAGCCTCGATAGCCGCAGAGGTACCTGCTCCGCCACCGCCGATTATAAGAACATCAACATCGTATTTTACATCGTTTAAATCGATGTCTGTTGCCTTTATTCTGCTGTGCGCTTCGAGCATATCGCAAAGCTCACACGGTACACTTTCGCCCTTATTGGGACCGAACCTAAGAGCCTTGAACTCACTCTTTTTGTAATCAGGATGATATGCTGCGAGAAGCTCCTCTTTTTCCTGCGCCGTCATACGCTTAGGCTCGTAAGCAATATTAGCTTCCCTTGCAGCCTCCACAGCGGCAAGTGACTCTTTAAATTCATTTGAATACATATTACTCACACTCCCTTACTTCTCTATATCTCTGTTGTTATAAAGCTCTTTAAGCTCATCTATAGGTTTACCCATAAGATTTTCTATAAGCTGTGTAAATGTGCCGTTGTTTATTTCCTTTACTCTATCATCAAGATGCTCTGATTTGGGAGCAAGATATTTACCGTTAAGTCTTCGTGCAAGCATCGCAACCTGCGGATGCGAAATTCCGGCAGGACAGCGAGATGAGCATACACCGCACATAACGCAGTCAAAGGATTCTTCTGCACACTTATCATACTCGCCTCTTTGAGCATATGCAATATATTGCATTACATTAAGACCCTGCGTACAGCTTTTTGTGCAGGCGTTACAACCGACACAGGCATAAATTTCAGGATAAAGCTGCATCATTATCTGCTCTGTGGGTTTAACGCTTTCAATATCGTAAATCTGTTTTACAAGCGGAAAGAAGGGCAGCGTTGCAACATACATATCATTTTCTACCTTAGTCTGACAGGCAAGACAGGTTTTCAGCTCTCTGTCACCCTTAATTCGGTAAATAGTGGCACAGGCTCCGCAAAAACCGTTACGACATCCGCAGCCTCGAACAAGCTGATAGCCGGCGTATTCCATAGCTCTCATAATAGTGAGATTATCGGGAACGCTGTATTGCTTGCCGAAAAGGTAAACATTTACCATTTTTTCCATTAAAATATCCTCCTATCAGTATTCATCCGGAAGCTCTTCAAGCTCATCACAGCGGAAAACAGGTCCATCCTTGCAAACATATTTAGAGCCTATATTACATCTGCCGCACTTGCCTATTCCGCATTTCATTTTAAGCTCCATAGTCGTATAAACCTGAGTTTTATCAAAACCAAGCTCAAGAAGGCCGGCAAGAGTGAACTTAATCATTATCGGAGGACCGCATAAAACTGCGGTTTTATCTGTAGAAAAGCCGAGTTCCTTGACATAATTCGGAACAAAACCGACATGACCGTTCCAATCCGGCTGCTCACGATCTATAGTCAAATAAACATTGACACCTGTATCGTTAGACCATTCATCAATAATTTCCTTATAGTCAACAAGGTCCTGCATACTGCGAGAACCGTAAACTATATCTATTTTCCCGTAACGATCCCTGTAATGACGACAGTAATTTATTACCGAACGAAGGGGCGCAAGACCGATACCACCTGCAATGAAAAGCAAATCCTGCCCTTTAAATTCGGTATCAACAGGAAACGGTCTGCCGTAAGGCCCTCGAATTGTTATTTGCTGACCTACCTCCATTGAATGGAGCCATTCGGTAACACAACCGCATTTTTTAATGGAAAATTCCATAAATTCGGTATTTGTCGGAGATGAGGTTATGGAAAACATAGCTTCGCCTACACCGGGAATGGAAAGCATAGCGCACTGCCCCGGCTTATGTTCAAAGGCTTTTTTACCGTCCGGCGTGACTACACGAAAGGTTTTGACATCGGGAGTGTCTATTCTTATATCGGTTACAACACCGATAACAGGAATAAGCGGTTCATTCATATCAAGCATCAGTACTTACCTCCCAATTTTTTCATAACCTTTACTATATTCATCTGTATAGGACATTTAGAAATACATCTTCCGCAGCCAACGCAGGAAAATAAACCGTCATTATTAGTTGGATAATATACAAGCTTATGCATAAAACGCTGACGGAATCTTTCAAGCTGAGTAAGTCTCGGCTGACCTGCAGACATTTTTGTGAAATCCGAATACATACAGGAATCCCAGCACCTGAAACGCTTAATACCGTGTCCGGTATTAAAATCCTTTATATCGTAGCACTGGCAAGTAGGACATACGAAGGTGCAGGTACCGCAACCGAGGCAGGACTGAGAAAGCTCATCCCATTCTGGAGCATTGAAAAACTGCGAGGTTTTGTCCTTTCCGAAGGAATCGGCAGTAAGCTTGGCAAGCGGCAGCTTATCAAGGCGTTCCTTAATAAGAGCCTTTTGTTCGTTAACAGGACAAAGCTCGTCGACATTTTCAGTAACCGACTGTAATTTATCAAGTAAGGAGCTGCCTTTTTGTGTTTTTGCTTCAAGGTAAAGCGCTTCATCGGTTTTATGGCAGACAACATCACCGTCCGGCTCAGAAGCATCTATGCCGAAGGTACGACAAAAGCAGGTTTCGGCAGGCTTTAAGCAAGCAAGAGACACTATAATTGCGTGCTCACGACGGTTTTTATAGTAGGTATCAACCGGCTCGGAAAGAAAAACCCTGTCAAGTATTTCAAAGCTTTTTACATCGCAGGCTTTTATTCCGAAAATGACGAAATCCTCGCACTCTTTTCTTGTATCTACAACCTCAACGAATTTGCCTTCGGTTTTAAAATCCATAAGATTTTCGGTTTGCGGAAAGAAAAAATCTTTTGGGCTTCTAACTGTATTTAAAGCCTCTGAAAGCTTTTTGCCCTCCTGCCACTCCTCAAAAGCGGCTCCTGCTTTACCGTCAACCGGAAGATAAAGCTTCTTGCTTTCTGCTATAGTACTGAAGAGAGAATCAATTTTATCAAGTGTTATTTTACGCATTGCTCTCTCTCCTTTCAACAGCCTCTTGCGGCTCTAAATCATCGGTTGCGTAATTAACTATCGGAGCCCTACTTCCAACCTCGGCGCCGGCCTGATAATCACCGTAAAATTCGTTAATATCTTTAATAAATTTGCGATTAAGCAGATGAAGCGGTATATGCTGAGGACAAACTCTTGAGCACTCGCCGCAATCTGTGCACCTGCCGACGACATGGAAGGCTCTGATAATATGAAACATTTTTTCCTCAAAGGAGTTTGCTGCCGCTTTATTTTGAACACCGGAATTCGGATTGTCAAAAACACATTTTTCACAGGTACAGGCAGGACATACATCTCTGCAAGCGTTGCAGCGTATGCAGCGTGACAGCTCGTTCTGCCAAAATGCAAATCGCTCGTCGGGTGACATAGCTTCAATTCTTGCAACCTCATCAAATCTATTTGAGTCAAGAACTACACCATCTGCACCTAAAAGCTCGTCATATGCAACATGTCGCTTGGATTTGCAGGTAAGGCAACGCTCCTGTAAGGCTTCTGCAACAGGCACCGTAATCACACCGTCATAGAGAGTGTTAATTTGAACGCCGTCACCACTTACGGCGATGGAAGAAATACCGTCTGCTTTTTCTTTAAGCTTTGAAGTATCAAGCATACCATTACAGCTTATTCCTACGGCATAAACCTTTTCCCTGTCAAATCTATGCTCGGTAAGAAGCTGATTAAAGCTATATGTATCACAAGGCTTTAAAAAAACGAGAACCTTTTTATCTGTCTTAGCTGTTTCCTTTATAAGATACTTTGAAAAGTTTCCTCCGCAGAAATCATCCCAAACAAGCTCGTTTTCAAGCTGATCGACAGATGTAAAAACCGAAGGAGTGACATCATAAGCATATTCACCCTTTTTCCAAGCAAGCACTCTGTCAACAATGCCGTCATCAAATAATTGCTTTGCTTTTGTAAGAAGGTCTTGTCGCTTTATTTCTTGCATCTTAAGTCCTCCAATCGCTTGTTTTCTCCGAGCGAAGCTACTGTTTTAGCAAAATCATTCATTGTAGCTGCAAACTTAGCTCCTTCTGCTGCGCTGACCCATTCAACTCGGGTTCTTTCTTTTTCAATACCGAGATAATCGAGCATAGAAAAGAGCAAAGCCATACGGCGCCTTGTATAATAATTACCCGATGTATAATGACAGTCACCCGGATGACACCCGCAAAGAATTACGCCGTCAGCACCTCTTTGAAAAGCCCTTAAAATAAACATCGGATTAACTCTGCAAGAGCACGGAACACGAATTATCTTGACATCAGCCGGATAATTAAGGCGGTTATTACCCGCAAGGTCAGCTCCTGCATAGGAACACCAATTGCAACAAAACGCCACTATCAGAGGCTTATATTCATTTACTTGCATATTGCGTCTACCTCCGCCATAATTTGTTTATTCATAAAGCCCCTAAGATCCATAGCACCGGACATACAGGCAACTGTACAAGCACCGCAGCCTTGGCAAACAGCCTCGTTAACGACAGCTACTCTGCGAAGCTTGGTTGTCCTGTCAGGCATTCTAAATTCCTTATTGATATAGGATATAGCACCGTAAGGACAAACCTTTTCACAGGTTGAGCAGCCGTTGCACATCATTTCATCCGAATGAGCCACACAAGGATTGCCTACAAGCTTATCTTTACATAAAAGACCGATAACCTTTGAGGCCGCTGCCCCTGCCTGAGAAACAGTTTCAGGTATATCCTTCGGTCCCTGACAGGCTCCCGAAAGGAATACACCTGCCGTAGGACTTTCTACCGGTCGAAGCTTGGGATGTGCTTCGGTAAAGAAATCGTTTGTATCCATACTTGCGGTAAGCATAGTTGCAAGCGGGCGTGCGGACTTATCGGGCTCAATAGCGGCGGCAAGTACCACAAGGTCGGCATCTATATGTACCTGTTTTCCGTAGATAAGGTCTGAAGCTTGAACCTTGAGCTTACCGTTTTCGGGAGAAACCTTGCCGACCATTCCCTTAATATAATGAACGCCGTACT
>CAYLQF010000007.1:0-8545 GCA_964385735.1 uncultured Ruminococcus sp.
ATAAGCTATTTTTATCCCCCCTGCAAAGCAGGGGGTTAACTTTGTCACAGACAATTAAAAAAGCACGCAAAAGGCTAAAACGAATAACCTCTTGCGTGCTTTTCATTTAATGTCAGCTCGGTACACCGATAAAACAGAAGTATATAAGCATTGAAATAACATCTATTGCTAAAGCAGCCGCTAAAATAATTCCGATTATTTTCAGTATTCCTTTAAGCTTAGCCTTGCTCTTATCGGTCATTATTTTTCCGACAATAGCTTTTGTACCAAGATCGTTTTTTTCATCAACTTCTTCTTTAAGGAGATAATCCATAGTACAGTCAAACAGCCTGCCGAGCTCAATAAGCTTATCCGTTTCCGGATAAGCAATATCCGACTCCCATTTGCTAACAGCCTGACGGGATACACCGAGAATATCAGCAAGCTGCTCCTGCGTATAATTATATTCTTTTCTGAGCTTTGACAGCTTTTCGCCAAATGACATCATAACCGCTCCTTTACACTTTCGTCTGTATAAGTATAGAACAATTATCGAAGGCAAACCACCAACACTGCGTTTCTAAATGTAAGCTTCAGGTTGCATTATTCAAATTAAAAAGAAAAGCCTCATAATCCTTAACATAATATCTGATTTTCTTTCGTCCTTTTTTAATAATTATATGACCCTCTCCTTCAAGCAAGGCCCTTTGTGCTTCTATACCCTGCGGATATTTTTCGTTCAACTCTCCGCCTGCTTTAAGGGTTCGCCAATACGGCGTTTTATCATCCCGGCGTTGATGGCTCGCCCATGCGGCAATAGATACAAAAATTCCCGCAGTCATCGGTTCGGTAAAATCCGCTCCGCTTTGCTTCGCAAAATATTTTCTGATTTCAGTTACCGTTGTCACTTTACCGTAGGGTATGCGCTTCATTATTTTATCGTACTCAATAGGAGGGGCAAAATACATTAGGTCTCCTCCGTATTTTTCAATGCTTTTTAAATCGGTAATTGTTTGAAGCTTCGGCATATCCTTACTATCCTGCAGCATGGCGTTAAAATCTTTTTTGTTTTCATTTGACATTTCGGATACCCTCCTATTGCGATTGGTTCAAGAATACAATATCATAAAGGACACATATTATTCTGTCAATAATTTAATTGCCGCAAGATATTTTTCCTGTCGCTTTAATGCCGCCTCGTCTACAGTCTCCAATCTCGTTAAATCGCTGTTATGCCTTAAATCGGCAAGCTTTACTGCCCGTGCGACAGGATTTGTTTTAATTCTTGCTATATATTCCATATATGGCATATCGCCGTCGTAGGTAAGCAAAGTCAATGCCTCCGTAGCTTCCTTTTCAAAGCCCATTTCCTGCAAATCGGAAACGGTATAATCGGTATCCTCCGCAACATCATGCAGCAAAGCCGCCACGATTGTTTTTTCCTCCACCATTTCTTCAGCCAAATGAAACGGGTGAAACACATACGGAAGCCCACCCTTATCCACTTGGTTTTTATGCGCCTCAAAGCAGAGCCTTAAAGCCTTCTTGGTTTGTTCGGTATATATCATTTTTTAAGCACCCTTTTGTTAAAAAAGCACAGGCACCTATATGTTAATCTTGGTGATTGTCAGCAGGTGCCTGTAAAATAATAGTATTCAGTTTTTAAAGCATACTGCCAAAGCCCTGTGAAAATTCAGTTATTTCACAACAATATTTACAAGGCGTTTCGGAACATACAGCTGTTTTACTATAGCCTTGCCGCTTATTTCATTTGCAACCGCAGCATTGCTCATAGCAAGCTGTATTGCACCGTCCGCAGAAATATCGGCGGCAACATCTATTCTCGCCCTTATTTTTCCGTTTACCTGAACCGCAATTTGAACGGTAGAGTCAACGCATTTTGAGGGATCAAAATCAGGCCAGCTTGCTTGATTTAGCATACCGGAAAATCCGCAAAGCTGCCAAAGCTCCTCGGTTATATGCGGTGCAAACGGATTCAAGAGTGTAATATAGGTTTTCATTTCCGCTCTGTTAATACTGCCGGTTGAGGTTATTGTATTAAGAAGTGACATCAAGGAGGCGATTGCCGTATTCATCTTAAGACCTTCAATATCCTCTGTAACCTTTTTAACGGTTTTATGGAAATCGGCTTCAAGCTCTTTACGGTATGAATCACCGTCAACAAGAATATCGGCAAGTGCAAAGGCCTTTTCAAGGAAGCGCTTACTTCCCTTTATTGAGGATTGACTCCACGGTGCAGCCTTTTCAAAATCACCGATGAACATCTCATATACACGCATTGTATCTGCGCCGTAATCTCTTACGATTTCATCGGGATTTACAACATTTCCCCTCGACTTTGACATCTTTTCGCCGTTTTCTCCGAGAATCATACCGTGGCTTGTTCTCTTAGCATATGGCTCAGAAAAAGGAACAACGCCGACATCATAAAGGAAACGATGCCAAAAGCGGCTGTAAAGCAAATGAAGTGTTGTATGCTCCATACCGCCGTTATACCAATCGACAGGAAGCCAATATTTGAGTGCCTCCGAGGCTGCAAACTCCTTATCGTTATGAGGATCGCAATAACGCAGGAAATACCATGAGGAGCCTGCCCACTGGGGCATAGTATCGGTCTCCCGTTTTGCCGGTCCGCCGCAATGCGGGCATCTGGTGTTTACCCAATCGGACATTTTAGCAAGCGGAGATTCACCGTTATCGGTAGGCTCATAGGAATCAACCTCCGGTAATTTAAGCGGAAGCTCGGCCTCATCAAGCGGAACAAAGCCGCATTTATCACAATGCACTATCGGAATAGGCTCTCCCCAATATCTCTGGCGTGAAAAAACCCAATCTCTAAGCTTATAGTTGAACTTTTTTTCACCGAGTCCCTTTTCGGAAAGCCAATTTTGGACGGTTCTTTTCGCTTGAGCAACGCTCATTCCGGTTAAAAATCCGGAATTTACCATTTTACCCTCGGAGCAGTCTGTATATGCTTCCTTTTCGATATCGCCTCCGGCAACTACCTCAACAATAGGAAGCTTGAACTTTTTAGCGAAAGCATAGTCTCTCGTATCGTGTGCGGGAACTGCCATTATGGCACCGGTGCCATAGGATATCAAGACATAGTCCGACAGGAATATGGGAATTTTTTCACCGTTTACGGGGTTTATTGCCTCTATCCCCTCTATTTTAACACCTGTTTTATCCTTTGTAAGCTCTGTACGCTCAAAATCCGATTTTTTGGCAGCCTCTGCCCTATATTTGTGAATCTCGTCGATATTTTTGATTTTATCCGCCCATTTATCTATGAGAGGATGCTCCGGCGACATTACAGTATAGGTAACGCCGAAGAGAGTGTCGGCACGGGTTGTGAAAACCTCGAAGGTATCGCCTATAGTAGTGGAAAACTTAACCTGAGTACCGTAGGAGCGACCGATCCAATTGCGTTGCTGGGTTTTAACACGCTCTATAAAATCAAGACTGTCGAGACCGTCAAGCAGCTTTTCTGCATAATCGGTAATCTTAAGCATCCATTGACTTTTTTCCTTATGGACAACCTCGCTTCCGCAGCGCTCGCAAACACCGTTTACAACCTCTTCGTTTGCAAGGACACACTTGCAGGAGGTGCACCAGTTAACCGACATTTTTTTCTTATAAGCAAGTCCTTTTTTAAACAGCTGAAGAAATATCCACTGGGTCCATTTATAATACGAGGGATCTGTAGTATTTATTTCTCTGCTCCAATCAAACGAAAAGCCGAGCGATTTAAGCTGACGCTTAAAGTTTGCTATATTTTGTTCGGTAACTGCTGCAGGATGTATATGATTTTTTATTGCATAATTTTCCGTTGGCAATCCAAAGGCATCCCAGCCCATAGGATAAAGAACATTATAGCCCTGTAAGCGCTTCTTTCTCGCAACTATATCGAGAGCTGTATATGAACGGGGATGACCTACATGAAGACCCTGCCCAGACGGATACGGAAATTCAACAAGTGCGTAAAATTTCGGAAGCGAATAATCGTTCTTTGCGGCAAAGGTCTGTTCCTTGTCCCAGATTCCCTGCCATTTCTTTTCAATACCTGCATAATCATACTGCATAATCAGTCACCCTCCGACTCGGTCAATATACCCGAAAGTTCAATTTTTTCAGCATCGCTCCACATATTATCAAGTCCGTAAAATTCTCGCTGATCGGGCGTGAAAATATGTATAATAACGGACGAATAATCAAGCACTATCCATCCGGTTGACTTACCTTCGATATGATGAGGCACAAAGCCTGCCTCTCTGAGCCTTTCTTCAACCTCATCCGCAAGAGAATGAACATGAGTTGATGATGTGGCGGTTGCCAGAATAAAATACTCTGTAAGTGCAGTAAGCTCATCAACCTTTAAGACACTTAAGCTTCGAGCCTTTTTATCATTGAGCGCATTAGCCGCAATTTCAATAAATTGTTTGTTATTCAATTTAAACCGTAACTCCTTTAAGACATAATTGATTATACGCCGCAACAGAATCCGGATGCAACGCAACACCTTTTTTTATAAGCTCTTCTATCATATAAGAAAGCGAATATTTAACCGCTTTATCAAGTGAAATATCGGCAAGGCTACGCATAACGCCGACATCCTTATAGGTGCGATCTGCCGATATAAAATCCGCAATATAAACTATTTCGGTAAGAAGACTCATATTTGCTTTGGCGGTGGTATGATATCTTACAGCATCGTATATTTCCGGATCCTCAACACAAAGACAGCCCTTAATATATGCCGAGCCGGAAATTCCGTGCCACAGCTTTGGAGCGTTTTTTTCAACTGCACTGAGTATTATACCAAAGCGGTCAAAGATTTTCAAGTGCTCTTCATAAGGCAGATTTTTAGTTATATCATGTAAAAGTCCGGCAAGATATGCTTTCTCAGGGTCGGCACCGTATTTTTTTGCTAATTCTCTCGCCTTATCGGCAACAGAAAGGCAATGATTATATCTGTAATCGTCAAGCATTTTCCGCAGAATATCTTTAAAAGAATCATAACTATTAGGGTTCACTTGAATAAAGCCTCCTTTCCTTTATATACATATAAACCTTTTTCGGCAAAAGCTCCTGCTTCATTTCAAGACGAAGCCGAGTTGAGGAAGCCTCTGTGATATCCGTGTTTACGCATATAATATTCGCACCGAATTTTTCGAATTTTCGTATGCTGTCTTCGTTACAGGCGGCGCCCTTTCTTTCAAAGGCTATAAAGGAGGCTTCCTTAATAAGCTCCTGCCATTTATACCATTTATCAAGCGATGAAAGCATATCTCCGCCAACGGTAATATAAAACTCATCATCAGGATAAAGCAGCTTAAGCTCTCTCACCGTATCTATGGTATAGCTTTTGCCCGCTCGCTTAATTTCTATATCGGACACCTGAACATTTTTAAAATCCTCGCAGGCAAGCCTACACATTTCAAGTCTGTCCTTAGGAGCTGCAATTTCATTACAGGTCTTATGCGGAGGTATCATAGTAGGTATAACAAGGACCTTGTCGATAAAATCAAGCTTGGAAAGCTTAGAGATTATTTGATAATGACCTATATGCGGCGGATTGAATGTACCGCCGAAAATTGCTACACGAGACATTTATTTCACCAAAACAATTTTGCGGTTTTCTTTATTTTTGCTCTGCCTGTAAAGAATAAATTTGCTTCCTATTACCTGAACCACATCGGCTCCCAGCTCAAGAGCCATGGTGTCTGCCGTGCTACGGGCATTTTCCGGAGCTGCCTCAAGCACCTTCGCCTTAATCAGCTCTCTCGATTCAAGTGCATCATCAGCCTGCTTTATCACCTGTTCTCCGACTCCGGATTTACCTATATGAAGCACTGTATCTATACTGTTTGCAAGCCCTCTGAGCTGTGCACGCTGTCTGCTGTTTAACATTCTATGCTCTCCTTTTTAATTTCGGCAATTATCTTTTCCCTGAATTTTAAAAGAGCCCTTCCTCTATGGCTCACCTTATCCTTTTCTTCCCTTGTAAGCTCTGCGAAGCAACCCTTTTCGCTCATAAACACGGGGTCATAACCGAAGCCGTTGCTTCCCTTAGGGCTTTTTAAAATGGTGCCCTTACATTCACCGCTTACTGTAAAATAACGGCCGCTCGGAAAAGCACAGGCGATGCAACACTCAAATTTTGCGGTTCTTTTATCGTCTTCAACATCCTTAAGCTTAAAAAGAAGCTTTTTTATATTTTTTTCATCCGTTGCATCCGGCTGCGAATATCTTGCCGAATAAATGCCCGGCTCACCGCCGAGAGCATCAACACACAGTCCCGAATCGTCTGCAACGGTTATCAGACCGGTTGCCTTAACACCGGAGCTTGCCTTAAGCAGCGCATTTTCCTCAAAGCTTTTCCCTGTTTCTTCAACCTCGGGAAGAGGAGCTTCAAGATTGTTTTCACAAATAACCTCAAACCCCATGGGAATAAGTATTCTTTCAAGCTCGGCAAGCTTTTTTTGGTTTTTAGTAGCTATAAAAATTTTCATCTGTCTTCTCCGGTATCAAATATGCCGTCTGCAAATTCGGAAGCATTAAAGGGTCTGAGATCGTCTATACCCTCTCCGACACCGATAAATTTAACCGGTATTCCGAGCTCGTTGTGTATTCCAACAACTATTCCGCCCTTTGCCGTACCGTCAAGCTTAGTAAGAATTATACCGGTTATATCGGTAACATTTTTAAACTCCTTTGCCTGATTAACGGCATTTTGCCCTGTTGCCGCATCAAGCACAAGCAGGGTTTCAACATCGGAATCGGGCAGCTCCCTGTTAATAACACGGTTTATCTTGGCAAGCTCATCCATAAGATTTTTCTTATTATGAAGTCTGCCGGCAGTATCGCAAATAATGACATCTGCGCCCTTAGCCTTTGCGGAAGCAATAGTATCGAATACCACCGAAGCGGGATCGGTACCGTCAACCGAGCGAACCATATTAACCTCCGCCCTTTGCGCCCAGATGCCGAGCTGATCGGCAGCAGCAGCTCTGAAGGTATCGGCTGCTCCGAGCACTACCCTTTTACCCTCGGATTTAAGGCTGAGCGCAAGCTTTCCTATTGAAGTAGTCTTCCCCACGCCGTTTACGCCTATAACGAGTATAACCGAAGGCTTTGTTTCAAGCTTCAAGCCCTTGTCCTCACCGAGCATCTCCACAATTATATCGTGCATATACTCCTTGATAAGCTTAGGATCGGTAGCACCGTTCTCCTTGACTTTTTTTCTGAGTCTATCGCATATATTAAGGGAGGTTGTGACTCCTATATCGGACATAACAAGCAATTCCTCAAGCTCCTCAAAAAGCTGCTCGTCAATTTTTGTGAAGCTGTTGATTATACTCGTTACACCGGATGAAATCGAATCTCTGGTCTTAATAAGACCGGCCTTTATTTTGCTGAAAATGCCCATAAAATCTTCCTTTCGCTTAAGCGGTTTGATTGCTTAGCTTCAATTTCTTTTCAAGCTCCGAAACATTAAGCTCAAGCAGCTTTGTAACTCCCTTTTCCTGCATAGTAACGCCGTAAAGCATATCGGCGGCTTCCATTGTGCCTCTTCTGTGGGTTACACATATGAACTGTGTCGGAAAACCGGATTGCTTCATAAAATCGGCAAAGCGATCAACATTTATATCGTCAAGCGCAGTATCTACCTCATCGAGGAAACAAAACGGAGGCGGATTTACCTGCATAATCGCAAAATAAATCGACAATGCGACAAGTGCCTTTTCACCGCCCGAAAGTCCCTCAAGACTAGGAACATTCTTGCCCGGCAGCCTTGCCTCAATATCTATTCCGCTTTCAAGTATATTTTCGGGATCGCTCAGCTTAATAGAAGCCTCACCGCCACCGAAAAGTGAAGCAAAGGTCTTTTTGAAATTGGAATTTATCTTATCGAAGCCCATTACAAAAAGCTCTCTCATTTGAGCTGTAAGCTGATTTATAAGCTTGTAAAGCTCCTTTCTCGAAGCTTCAACATCATCAATCTGAGATTTAAGAAAGTCGTACCTTTCCTTTACTTCCTTATATTCTTCTATAGCCGAAACATTAACATTGCCGAGAGAACGAATTTTAGACTTAATATCCGCAAGATGTTTTTTCGCTTCGGCAGGCTTTTCCACCTTAACACCCAAGGCTTCAGCTTCGGTCTTTGTAAGATTATACTCATCGTAAAGCTTTCTTACAACCTCATCATACTCATTCATCATTATATCCTTGCGTTCGGTAAGCTTAGCTATCTCGCCGCCGGTTTGTTCACGCAAAAGAGTTTTATCTCTTTCCTCGCCTCGTAAAGCCACTCCAAGCCTTTCGGTTTCATTACGCTTTTCCATAAGAACAGATATATTATCGTTTCTCTTTGAAATACCGAGCCTTAAAGCGACAATCTGTTCCTCGTTGGCTTTTATATCACCATTAAGAGCTTTATTTTTATCATAAACCGCATTAAGCTCATTTTCGATTTCGTTTACCCTGAGCATACGATTATTTATTGCAAGCCTACAGTTTTCAATATCGGAAAGTAAAGCAG
>CAYLQF010000007.1:8645-27697 GCA_964385735.1 uncultured Ruminococcus sp.
TCAAGACGCTTTAATTCCGCAAGCGCTCTGATTTTATCCTCGTTTGCGGTTGTAAGCTCGGAATTCAGCGCAACAATATCGGCATTGGTTGCGTTCAAAGCAAGCGATGCCTCAGAAACCTTCTTTTCACTCTGCTCAAATTTTACTTCAAGTGAAGCAATATCCTCTTTTATGCGCTTTATATCGGTTTTACGGCTTAGTATACCTGCCTGCTTAACAAGCGAGCCGCCTGTGAGCGAACCTCCTAAATTCACAACCTGACCGTCAAGCGTTACAACCTTAATTCTGTAGCCGTTTTTCTTTGCAAGAAAAACCGCACTGTCGATATCCTCTGTAACGACAGTTCCTCCGAGAAGCGATTTGATTACCTGAGAATATTTGCTGTCGGTGACAACAAGCTCATTTGCAACGCCGATGTAGCCTAAAATACCGTCAAAGCCATCGTCCTTAAAATCCTTAACCTTTATCGAATCTATCGGAAGAAAGGTTGCTCTGCCGGCGTTGTTTTTCTTAAGATAGCTTATCGCCCGCTTCGCATCGGCCTCGGTATCGACTACTATGTTCTGTATATTATTTCCGAGTGCTGTTTCAATGGCAACAGAGTACTTTTTATCAACGCTTATAAGCTTTGAAACCGTACCGTGAATACCGTTTAAAATTCCTCGATTACCCTCTGATATTACCGATTTAACAGAGTGTGAAAAACCTTCCATATTATTCTCAAGCTCGGTAAGAATCTGAAGTCGGCGTCGCTTTGCTTCGATATCGAGCCGTATTTCTTCAGACTGTTTTTTAATCTTTTCCAAGCCTTCTCTTTTAGAAGAAAGCAGCAGCTCATAGCCCTTAAGCGAGTTTGAACAGGAAACGGTTGTTTCCTCTATTTTCTCCAAAAGGTCATTTGTCTGCGAAATTTCATCACTTAGTCTGCTGATGTCTCCGGCAGTACGAGCTATTGAAGCTTCTATGCTTTCCTTCCTTGAGCATATTTCTTCTGCTGAGGTATCCGCAGTAACCATAGCAACACGCTTATCGGCGCTATGTGCAGCAAAAGCATTAAGCTGCTTTACAGCCTCTTCAATTTTAAGAGAAATACCCTCGCTGTCGGTTAAAAGCTCGGAAAGCTCCGTTTCAAGCAAAGCAAGTCTTTCATTACAGTTTTTAATTTCCAAAGCCTTTTTATCGGCAAGAAGGGATGTTTCCTCGATTTTTTCAGTTGCCTGACTGTCGCTGAGGGTAAGCTGAGACTTTTCCTCATTTAAGCGATTTTCAAGGTCATTGTTATGAGAAAGAGTATTTTTTATAACCGTTATGTCACTTTCGAGCTTAACTATGCTTTCATTATCAAGTGATATGGCGGTTCTTTCCTGCTCAATAAGTGAGGTATATTTCGTAAATTCGGCGGTGTTTTGTTCCACCTGCCTGTCAAAATCGCTCAGCGAATCCTCTATTTCCTTATACCTAAGCCTTGCGGCTAATATTTTGCTTTCCTGATTTCTGAGCGCTTCCTTTGAATTATCAAGAGTGCAAAGCCAAAGACCGATTTCGTATTTTTTCTTATCCTCGGAAAGCGATAAAAATTCTTGTGCCTTTTTACTTTGAAGCGAAAGCGGCCCTACCCTTGCTTCAAGCTCCTCCATAATATCCTTAAGGCGAAGAAGATTATCCTCTGCAGCAAGCAATTTGCGTTCTGCTTCGGTTTTACGATACCGGTATTTTGAAATTCCGGAGGCCTCTTCGAAAATATCTCTGCGCTCATCGGATTTTGAGCTTATGATATTATCGATTTTGCCCTGACCTATCATAGAATAACCGTCTCTGCCGAGTCCCGTATCCATAAACAGCTCATGAACATCCTTAAGCCTTACGGAGACATTATTTATAAGATACTCACTCTCATGTGAACGATAATATCTTCGAGTTACAGAAACGGAATCGTTATCAAAATTTAAGGTACGGTCGGAATTGTCGATATTTAAAGTAACCTCGCAAAATCCGTGTGGACGACGGGTATCGGTACCGCCGAAAATTACATCCTCCATAGACTGCCCTCTCAAGCTTTTAGAGGACTGTTCACCGAGAACCCACCTTACAGCATCGGAAATATTACTCTTACCGCTGCCGTTAGGGCCGACAACCGCCGTAATCCCCTTACCGAACTTAAGTGTAGTCTTATCCGCAAAGGATTTAAAGCCCTGTACCTGAATTGAGCTCAGAAGCATAAATTCAGCTCCTTTCTGTTCTTACCGTATTTTTCTTAAGGCCCTCATCCGGCCTGACAATGCAGGAAAAGCCTAAGCGAGAAAGCTTTTCGATATTTTGGCGTTTTTGACCTATCATTTTCGAAACATCGGAGGGATTTACATATATTATGTATTTTCCGCTGCCGCTTTTATTCAATTGCTCTTTAGCACTTTTCAAAAGCATTTCCGAATAGCACAGCTCGGAAAATGCAGGATGCCACGGGCCTGCCAAATACGAATCCGGTTCTATGGAATGAAGCCCCAGCCTTATAACCCTTGTTGAGGTTTTTTCGAACATTTCAAGCAATTTTACCGCAAGGGCAACTGCACTGTCAAGCGCTTGCGGCTTATAAAAGCCATCCGCATATAAGGCAGCAAGATATGTATCCTTCAATACAATAGTTGGATATATTCTTACTGTATCGGGCTTAAGCTTTATTATATCAGCGGCGGTTTTAAGAGCCTTTTCGTCGGTATCGCCGTAAAGCCCCGTCATCATTTGAAGACCCAAAGAAAATCCGTATTTCTTGATAAGCAATGAGGAGCGCACAACATCCTGAGCAGTATGGCCTCTGTTGTTTTTCTTTAACACCGATTCATTCATACTCTGGGCGCCGAGCTCAATAGATGTAACCTTGTACTTTTTAAGGAGTGACAATATTTCATCGTTTATTGCATCGGGTCTGGTGGAAATTCTTATACCGCTCGCTCTTTTTCCATCAATATGTCTTGAAGCAGCCCTTAAAAGAGCTGTCATATATTCTCGGTTAATAGCAGTAAAGCTGCCGCCGAAAAATGCAATTTCCCCGTTTTTCGGGTCATAATTTCGACTGCTTAAGGCGGTTTGAACAGCCTTGTCAACATCAGCCTCTCCCGGCGCTTTATAGGTTCCGGTAATATGTCTTTGATTGCAGAAGCTGCACATATTCGGACAGCCTATGTGAGGAACGAAAATGGAAATATTCGAATGTGCCGAGGTCATACTTCCTCACCCATAAGTCTGAGTGCCTGCTTTGCCGCCATTTGCTCGGCCTGCTTTTTGTTTTTGCCGTTTCCTGTACCTATTGTATTGGAATTCAGCCTTACCTCAACAGTAAAGCTTTTATTATGGTCGGGACCGCTTTCGCCTGTTAAAACATAGCTTACAAATTCTTCGGGGTTGCGCTGAATTATTTCCTGAAGAAGTGTCTTATAGTCCTTGAAAATATCATCCTCGCCGTGTTCAAGCTCTCTTAACACAAAGCGCATAACATGAGCTCTCGCAACCTCAAAGCCACCGTCAAGATACATTGCCGCAAGAACTGCCTCGAATGCATCGGCAAGAATAGAATCTCTTTCTCTTCCGCCGCCTTTTTCTTCACCCTTGCCAAGCATAAGGTAATCTCCGAGTCCGAGCTCCCTTGAAAAAGCGCAAAGTGCTTTTTCACAAACAAGTGACGCTCTGAGCTTTGTAAGCTCGCCCTCCGGCATTTTTGAAAATCGTTTAAACAAATGCTCCGAAACTATTATGGAAAGGACGGAATCGCCTAAAAATTCAAGTCTTTCATTAGAGGAAAATCCGTTTCTTACCTCGTTTGCATACGAAGAATGAGTAAGCGCATTTTTCAAAAGTCTTATATCCTTAAATTTATAATTAAGCCGGTCTTCAAGTGACCTCATACATAATCACTTCCGTTATACTAAGTCTTTCGTTATCTTTGCTATAACATTGTTTTCAACTATTTGCTTTGCCTGACGGATAGCATTTTTCAATGCCCTTGCATCCGAGCTGCCGTGAGCCTTTACAACAGGCTTTGTAACTCCGAGCAGCAGTGCTCCGCCAACCTCGGAGCTGTCCATCATATTTTTAAGCTGATATAAATCTTTTTTTATAACAGCAGCCGCAAGCTTATTAAGCGGACTTTTATATAAAATCTGCTTTATAAGCTTAAAAAGCGTTACAGAGGTTCCTTCAATCAGCTTCAAAGCAATGTTGCCCGTAAAGCCATCGGTTATAACAGCATCGCAAGCACCCTTTGGCATCTCCCTTGATTCGATGTTACCCACAAAATTCACAGGAGAATCGGAAAGCAGCTTATAGGCCTCGTGACGAAGCTCATCACCTTTTGTATCCTCGGTGCCGATATTAAGCAGACCTATTTTGGGATTATCTATCCCCGCCACATTCTGCATATATGCATTTGCCATTATTGCAAATTGATACAGCATTTCCGGTCTACATTCGGAATTTGCTCCCATATCCATAAGCATATATTTATTACCGTTAGGAGCCGGCAGCAGACCTCCGAGTGCCGGTCGCTTTATACCCTTTATTCTTTTAAGAATCAAGGTTCCTCCCACAACCACCGCACCGGTTGAGCCGGCAGAAACAAAAGCATCGGCTCTGTCGTTGCCGAGTTCCTTAAAAGCAAGAGCCATTGAGGACTCCTTGTGTGCTTTAAGAATTGAAGTGGGATCATCGTGCATAGTAATTACATCTTTAGTATCAATTATACGAAGCTCCTCGAAAAATTTAAGAGAATTCTCATCAATTACCCTTTGTATTCTTTCACGATCACCCGTCAGCGTTATGGCAACACCGTATTCAAGTGAGGCAAGTGAGGCTCCCTTAACTATCTCCTCCGGCGAATTATCGCCGCCGAAAGCATCAACTGCAATTCTCATTTTTTCACTCCTTGGTAATTGTTATATTATAAAGCTCCGGATTATTTTTATACCATTCAAGTGAACGGCTTGAAAAGGCCGCATATCTTTCTCGCTTGTCCCTTATATGCTCAGACAGCGGCGGCATTATACCGAAATTTGCGCCCATAGGCTGAAAATCGACAACCGTAGGGTTTGTTATATAATTCAAAAGAGCGCCTATCATCGTAAATCCGGGCAGAATAAGAGGCTTTTTACCGAGTATGTAATTTGCCGCATTTATACCCGCAGCTATTCCGCAGGCGGCAGACTCCATATAGCCTTCTACTCCCGACAGCTGACCTGCGACAAACAAAGCATCATTTTTAATTGCCGAAAGATTTTTGTTTATAAGCCGAGGCGAATTTATAAATGTATTACGATGCATAACGCCGTAGCGAATAAGCTCTGCGTTTTCAAGTCCCGGTATCATCGAAAAAACCCTCTTTTGCTCGGGAAATTTAAGATTTGTTTGAAATCCCACCATATTATAAAGAGTATCCGATGAATTATCTCTTCTGAGCTGAACTACAGCCCATGGACGATGACCGGTTCTCGGGTCTCTGAGGCCTACCGGCTTCAAAGGTCCGAATCTTATTGAATCTGTACCCCGCTTTGCCAAAGCCTCTATAGGCATACAGCCCTCATAGACCTTAAGCTGTTTATCAAAGCTGTGAAGCGGAGCGGTTTCGGCATTTATCAGCTCACCGTAAAATCTCTCATATTCCTCTTTGTTAAGCGGACAGTTAATATAATCGCCGTCCTCGTCTTCCCTGTATCTTGAAGCAAAAAAGGCCTTTGAAAAATCAATGCTTGATTTTTCGACTATAGGCGCTGCCGCATCATAAAAGCTGAGCGATTTCTCACCGAAATATGCTTCAAGCTTATCTGCAAGTAAACTGTCGGTAAGAGGTCCTGTTGCTATAACAGTAGTAACATTTTCATCTATTTCGCTTACAACCTCGTGCTTTACCGTTATATTCGGATGCTTGCTTACCGCCTCGGTAATAAATGACGAAAAATCGTCCCTGTCAACCGCAAGGGCACCGCCTGCCGGAAGTGAGCAGGTATCCGCAGCTTTAAGGCATACAGAGCCGAGCATACGCATTTCCTGCTTTAAAAGTCCGGCCGCAGAATCTGTTTTTGATGCCTTGAGAGAATTAGAGCAAACCAGCTCAGCAAGCATATCTGTTTTATGAGCGGGAGAATGCTTAAGAGGCTTCATTTCGAAAAGCTCAACGCTTATGCCGCTTTCCGCAAGCTTAAACGCAGCCTCACAGCCTGCAAGACCGCCCCCTATTACCTTTGCTTTATTCATCCTTTTTCCCTTTTGTCTTTTTCCTTGTGGGGCATTCGGAATTTATACAATATTTTCTTCCCCTTAATCCACTTACGATATATCCGCCGCATTCCTTGCATAACTCACCCGTAGGTATTCCGGGAGCCGCAAAATCGCAATTCGGATAATTTGAGCAGCCGTAAAATTTCTTACCCCTTTTAGAAACCTTTTTCAAAAGCTTTCCACCGCATTTCGGGCAGGGCTGAGCTACCTCGTCCTCCGGCATAGGCTTTGTGTTCTTACATTCCGGATATCCTGGGCAGGCAAGAAATTTTCCGAATCTTCCGGTTTTAATAACCATTTTTCTTCCGCATTTTTCACATACAACATCGGTTTCTACTGCGGGTATCTTAACATGCTTTCCGTCAAGAGAAGCTTCTGCTTTTTTATAAAGGCTGTCAAAATCACCGTAAAATTCACTTATTGTTTTTATCCAATCAAGCTCCCCCGTCCCTATTTTATCAAGCTTCTTTTCGAAGCCGGCGGTAAATTTAACATCTACAATCGGCTTGAAATACTCGGTCATTAAATCGGACACGACCATACCGAGCTGTGTAGGCTTTAGCTGCTTCTTTTCCCGTTCTATATAGCTTCTTTGCAAAATATTTGAGATTATAGGCGCATAGGTCGAGGGTCTGCCTATTCCGTTTTCATCAAGTGCCTTTATAAGTGTAGGCTCAGTATAACGGGCAGGAGGCTGTGTGAAATGCTGATTCGGAATAAGACTTTTGAGCTTTAATACATCTCCCGTCTTCATATCGGGAAGAGCACCCGCTTCCTCCTCAGCCTCGTCCCTACCCTCAACATAAAGAGCGGTAAAGCCATCAAATCTTACGGTATATCCGCTTGATTTAAATAGATAATCACCTGCTGTTATATCAACTGCGACAGTATCCTGAACACAAGGTGCCATAAGAGAAGCGATAAACCTTTCCCAAATGAGCTTATAAAGCTTATATTGCTCCGAGGTAAGAGCCTCCCTTGCCTTTTCGGGTGAAAGGCTTATTATTGTTGGCCGTATAGCCTCGTGCGCATCCTGAGCACCGTTTTTTGTTTTAAAATATCTCGGCTTTGACGGAACATACTCACTTCCGAAGCTTGAAGCGATAAAGGCTGCCGCAGAGGCTCTTGCCTCCTCCGAAATACGGAGAGAATCGGTACGCATATATGTTATAAGACCTGTTGTCCCATAGCCCTTAACCTCAATACCTTCGTACAGCTGCTGTGCAATGCTCATCGTGCGTTTACCGGTAAAGCCGAGCTTTCTCGAAGCCTCCTGCTGAAGGGTTGAGGTTATAAACGGCGGCGCAGGCTGACGGTTTCTAATCCCCTTCTTTACACCGCTTACTGTATACACGGCATTTTCAAGAGCACCTACAATTGCCTGAGCTTCTTCGCCGCTGCGTATTGCTTCAAGCTTAGTTCCGTCTGCCATACCGAAAAGCTTTGAATCGAAGGACCTTCTTCCGCTTTGAAGCCTTGCATCAACCGACCAAAACTCCTCGCTGTTGAAGGCTTCGATTTCACGCTCACGGTCAACAATAAGTCTAAGTGCGACACTTTGCACACGACCTGCGGAAAGACCGCTTTTCACCTTTCGCCAAAGAAACGGGCTTAATTTATATCCTACTATTCTATCTAAAACACGCCTTGCCTGTTGAGCATTAACAAGGTCTAAATCAATTTTTCTCGGTGCCTTAATTCCCGCTTCTATACCTGTTTTTGTTATTTCGTTAAATGTAACACGGTCAACCTCGTCAAGATCAAGACCAAGTATTTGAGCAAGATGCCATGAAATTGCCTCGCCCTCTCTATCAGGGTCGGTAGCAAGCAAAACACCGTCACTGTTCTGTGCGGCTTCCTTCAATTGCTTGATTACATCCTTTTTATCCGGCATATTAAGATAATGCAGTTTAAATCCGTTATCAACATCAACGCCCATTTTTGATTTCGGAAGATCTCTTATATGACCCTTAGAAGCCATAATATCATAATCCTTACCGAGAACCTTTTTGATGCTTTTTATCTTTGAGGGTGACTCGACTATAACAAGCTTCGCCATTATCATTCTCCTTATATCGGTATTTTATCGTAAGCACCGCCCGGAAGTGCTTTAATGCACATTTCCATCTCAAGCTCGGTAAGAGCAGAAAGAATCTCATCGTACGAAAGGCCACAGCCTAACAGATCATCGGCGGTGAAATTTTGCTTATCTGTATAATTATATACTATTTTTGCCTCTTTGGAAAGAGTTTCGGGATATTTTTTTGTTTTATTATTTGTTTCATCGGTAAAAGCAGATGATTTTTTCTCGTTTGCCTGCTTTTGAAAGGCCTTTTCAATATCTATTTTATCGGCATATTCCGTTATGTAGCTGTTAAAAATATCCGAGGCATCAAGCAAGGGTATTGCACCGTCTCTTAAAAGCGAATTCGAGCCTTTATAGCAGCTTAGCGTCGGATTGCCCGGAATAACAAAAACCTCCTTACCCTGTTCTATCGCATGACCTGCTGTTATCAGGGCTCCGCTTTTCGGTCCTGCCTCAACAACCACCGTACCGAGACCGAGTGCAGACATAAGCCTGTTTCTTACGGGAAAGGTGTATTTGTTGGCATTCTTAAAAGGCGGATATTCGCTTATAACACAGCCTGAGGAGGCTATATTTCTGCGAAGCTCCTTGTTTTTCTTAAGATAATTCGATTCAAGTCCGCAGCCAAGCACAGCAACCGTTTTGCCGCCTGCTTTGAGAGCGCCGATATGAGCATAGCTGTCACAGCCGAGTGCTCCGCCGCTTATAACAACAAATCCTGCTTTTGACAGACGATAGCCTAAAGCATAAGCCGACTTTCTGCCGAATTCGGTTGCCTTTCTCGGACCTACTATCGTTACGGCGGGCAGACTGTCAATTTCGGGAAATTCACCCTTATAATATATAACAAGAGGAGGCTGAGGAATATTACGAAGCCTCTCGGGAAAATGCGGGTCAGAAGCAAGCATTAGCTCAATACCGCACTCACTTATGCTTTGAAGAGTTTTAAGAGCAAAATCATAGCTTAAATCAGACAGTATAAGCTTATGCTGCTTACAAGCATCGATTTTATCGACAAAAAGTCTTATATCTTTATCAAGCACATCAGCCTTCAAGATTGCTTTATATACATCATATGCCTTTTGCGTACCTACACCGAAATGCTCTTGTAAGGAAATTAAATTCCGTGCAATAACAAGCCTGTCTTTACTATCCATAGATGCTTCACACCCTAAATAAGAAAATGCTTTGTAAAAAAGAACCTGTGTTATTTAACGGCCTCCCATGCCGCAATTGCACACGCAGCTGCCGCATTCAGCGATTCTGCCCTGCCGGTCATAGGAATTGTTATTTGTTTGCAAGCGCTCTTAAGCCCTTGAGATATTCCGTTTGCCTCATTGCCTATTATTATAACATCGCCGTTTTCAAAGGATATCTCGTTAATTTTTTGAGCATTCCCGTCAACCACGCAGGCAAAGCCTCTCAGCCCATTTTGATTTATAAAATCCGAAATGTCGACAGTAAAATAAAGAGGAATTCTGAGAAGTGTTCCCATAGAATTTCTTATGCATTTCGGTGAATACGGATCACAGCCCGATTCAATAATCAAGCCCTTTATTCCGAGTGCCTCGGCAGTTCTGGCAACCGCACCGAGATTGGCGGGATCCTGCAAATTTTCAAGTGCAATGAATTTGCCGCTTTTATCGAGAACGGGGCTTTCGTTCGGAATTTTCAATACGGCAAGTATACCCTGCGGCGAGTGTGTATCCGAAATTTTATCAAACACACTCTCGGTCACAGCATACACCGAAAGACTGTTCTCGGAAAGGCGTTTAAAATCCCACGGAAATTTATCGACAAAGCCTTCGGATACAATCAGCTTATCAAACCTTATACCGTTTTCTTCTGCATCGTTACAAATTCTCAGGCCCTCAATAACAAAAAGACCATTTTCTCTTCTTGCTTTAGAGGAGCCCTGCAAGGAGCATACAAGCTTGATAAGCGGATTGTTTTTTGCGGATATTTTATTTACGGGTATCACAGTATCACCTACTTATAAATAGCAAAAATTCGCCCGAGAAGCTTATCTCGGGCGATATTTAATTATTTGCTGAGAGCCTTTTCCGCAGCTTTAACGAGTGCCGCAAAGCCGGCAGCGTCGTTAACAGCTATATCGGCAAGCATTTTACGATTTATCTTAACCCCTGCCTTATTGAGGCCGTTCATAAATGTAGAATAATTCATACCGTTAAGCTTTGCTGCGGCAGAAATACGAGTTATCCAGAGACGGCGGAAGTCACGCTTCTTCTGTCTGCGACCGATATAAGCGTAATTACCGGATTTCATTACCGCCTCTTTAGCGGTTTTAAAAAGCTTTGACTTGGCACCGAAGTAACCCTTGGCAAGCTTTAATGTCTTTTTTCTTCTCTTGCGTGTAGCCAACGCACCTTTTACACGAGCCATTTAAGTAACCTCCACTAAATTCAATCCCGATTATTTATAGGGGATCATTTTCTTTACCTTTGCAACATTTGTTGCATCGGCACATACTACTTTGCGAAGATTTCTCTTACGCTTTGTTGTTTTCTTGTTAAGAATGTGCGACTTGAAAGCATGAGCACGCTTAACCTTGCCGGTCTTTGTGAGCTTAAAACGCTTTTTAGCGCCGCTGTGTGTTTTAATCTTAGGCATTATAAGTCCTCCTATATAATAACATTATTTACCGGATTTCGGAGCCAGAAACATCAACATATTACGGCCTTCCATCTTTGCAGCCTTTTCAACAGAGGAAACCTCACTGCAATACTCGGCAAAGCGAGTCATAGTTTCAAGTCCGATTTCGGGATGGCCCATTTCACGGCCTCTGAAACGAATCGAAACCTTAACCTTACTGCCGCCCTTTAAAAACTTAATTGCATGATTTCCTTTTGTTTCAAAATCATGTGTATCAATACTTAGTCCGAGACGAATCTCTTTAATATCGATAACCTTCTGATTCTTCTTAGCATCTTTTTCTCGCTTTGACTGCTCAAAACGATATTTACCGTAGTCCATAATCTTGCATACAGGCGGTACGGCATTCGGAGAAATGTTTACAAGGTCAAGATCGGCAGCATAAGCCGCTTCAAGAGCCTTTGCAATCGGCATTATGCCGAGCTGAGCGCCGTCCTGCCCGATGACACGGACTTCCTTAAATTTGATACCTTCGTTGATTGCCAACTCTTTGCTGCTTATTTCAAAGCACCTCCGTAATTCAGTAAAAAGCTTATGGCGAAAAGCGTCGCCGATACAAAAACAAAGGCGCAGACATAAAATCTGCGCCGAAAAAGCCCGTAAGAAAACTCTTATCGACCGAGCGATAAAACACGCAGGGTGAGAACGCAGATGTTCTACTTCTTTGTCTTAAAATATTATATCACCTATTTTTGATTTGTCAAGCAAAAATTTCAGGCAATTATACGCATAGCTGTTACAAGCTAATCCTCCTCATCGGGCTCGGGAGCTTCAGAACCGTCCGGAGTGGTTGCTTCAGGCGGAGTTGTCGACTCCTCCGGGGTCGAGGGAGTGCTTGAGGCTGTAGGTACAGACGAAGTGCTCGGTGTACTTGCTTCGGAAGAGGCTATGCTTGATGTCGGCTTGCTGCTGCTTGAGCTTGCCGATGATGTGGAGCCGCCAGTTGAAAGTCCGGTATGCTTACCGTTACAGGTTTGAACCGTTCCGGGAACAAACAGTCCATCCTCTGTGCTATAGCATTTATCTCCGGCAGGCAAGCCGGTATATTTGCAGGCCTTTGCGGAAACGACCTCCGAAGAATCCACAAACTCCTTATTTTCAAGTCCCTTATGAACCTCTGTCATTATTGCTTTCCATACATTGGCGGCTGCGGCACTGTTACTTACCTTTGCAGGCTTATCAAAGCCACACCAAACAGAAGCAACATAATAAGGAGAGCCTGCAACCATCCATAGGTCATTCGATTCGCTTGAGGTACCTGTTTTTGCATAAGCCTTCATAGAGCTGTAGCTTCTTATTCCTCGGCCTGTTCCCTGAGAACCGTAAACAACATTTTGCAATAGCTTATTCATAATTGTTGCGGTTGCCGGTTTTATTGCCTGCTCGCCGTCTATATCGGCATTAAGAACCAGCTCGCCGTTTGCACGCTCTACTTTATAGTAAGTAACCGGCTTATAGTATTTACCGCCATTGCCGAATATCGCATATGCCGCAGCGGATTCGGTCGGCGTTATACCGTAGGTACAGCCGCCGAGAGCAAGAGAGGCAAGGTTTTTATCCTCCTCTGTAAGATGACTCATATGGAGGGTTTCGGTAAGGAACTTATATGATGTATCAACACCCAAGGTTTTCAGTATATGGCACGGAATCGTATTTGCAGATCGCTCTATTGCCTTTGTAAGCGTCATCGTTCCGGCATAATAACCATACCATTCCTTAGGGCCTTTAGTACCGTCAGGATAATACTTATCAAGAGGCTTGTCGACTATTCTCGAATTATAGGTAATAATGCCGGTATCTATAGCCGGTGCATAAACGCCCAAGGGCTTCATTGTTGAACCGGGCTGTCTCGCAATATTATACGCCCTGTTAAGCCCCCTATTAACGGTTTTTTCTCCCGTACCGCCGGCAATTCCGACAATATGCCCCTGATAATCCATTATCGTTACAGCGGACTCAAGATGCTTTGATTTATCCGAAGGGGATTTTTGTGAAAAATAAGTGTTGATATCATTGTAAACACCGTCGATTATGCCCTGAATTCTTGTATCGAGGGTTGCATATATCTTATAGCCGCCGTTATAAAGTTTTGTTGTGGCAACCTCGCTTGAGCAATTATATTTTTCCGCAAGGTCCTCGGTTACATTATCTATAAGCGTTTCCACAAAATAAGAATTGACGGGTATTTCAAACTTGCTTTGCTGAGTTTTATCAATCGTAATTTCTTCATCATAGGCCTTAGAATACTCTTCGTAGGATATTTTTTTCTGCTCGAGCATTTCATCAAGGACAAGTCTGCGTCGCTTTGCGTTTTCCTCGGGATTTATATCCGGCTTATAAAGGGAAGGATTTTTTGTTATTGCCGCTATACAAGCACACTCTGCGAGAGAAAGCTCGCTGACATCCTTATTGAAATAATAGTTTGCCGCAACCTGAACGCCGCAGTTTCTTCCGCCGAGATTTATTGTGTTAAGATACGCTTCGAGAATGGTATCCTTGTCAAGCATTTGCTCAATCATCAAGGCTCTCATAATTTCACGCATTTTTCTCGAAGCATCTTGCTCTTTATCGGAGGTTAAATTCTTTATCAGCTGCTGAGTAATGGTAGAACCGCCTTGATTTCCCTGCAAAATATTAACATGAGGCAGCCAATTTATAAAAGCGGCGCCGGTTCTTTTCCAATCAACACCGTCATGCTGGTAAAATCGCTGATCCTCTATTGCGATAAATGCGTTTATCAAATTTTCCGGTATTTTATCGATGCTCACCCAAATACGGTTTTCGTCCCCGTGAATTCTCTGGTACTCCTCCCACTCGCCCTCGGTATTTTTTACATATATGACGGATGTCATATTCATTTCCATATTTTTTATATTTTCAACAATATCGTTACAACCGAGAAAATCAAAAATTCTGGAGCTGCTGCCGGTTTTTGCCACGGCAAATACCATACCTACCGAAGCTACTACAATTATTAAGCTGAGTAATATACAGGTAAATTTGAAAGCCTTTTTCACAGCGGGACCTCCCATTAAAAAAAATACCGTGTGGGTATTATATCACTTTTTTTATTACAAAGCAAATTTTTTTAAAATTATTCACATTTTGTCTACATATTAAGGATATAATTGCCATAATGAACTCAGGAAGGATGAAATCAGTGCTTAAGCTTACAGACATTAAGAAAACCTACAAGGTTGCCGATACCGAAACGAACGCCCTTAAGGGCATAAGCATAGAATTCAGAAAAAATGAATTTGTTTCAATTCTCGGCCCCTCGGGCTGCGGAAAGACGACCCTTTTGAACATTATAGGCGGTCTTGACAGATATTCTTCGGGCGATCTTCAAATTTGCGGTCGCTCAACAAAGGAATACAAGGATTCAGACTGGGATACCTACCGTAATCACACGATAGGCTTTGTTTTTCAAAGCTATAATTTGATTCCCCATCAAAGCGTTTTGGCGAATGTTGAGCTTGCTCTTACGCTGTCGGGAGTTTCACGCTCAAAGCGCAGAGAAAAAGCCAAGCAGGCATTGATAAAGGTTGGTCTCGGAGACCATCTCGGTAAAAAGCCTAACCAAATGTCGGGCGGTCAAATGCAGAGAGTTGCAATTGCAAGAGCACTTGTAAACGACCCCGAAATTCTCCTTGCAGATGAGCCCACCGGTGCGCTTGACAGCGAAACCAGCGTTCAGATAATGGACCTGTTAAAGGAAATTGCCAACGACAGGCTTGTGATTATGGTAACCCACAACCCACAGCTTGCCGAGGATTATTCAACAAGAATAATAAAGCTTTTTGACGGTGTTGTTGTTGATGACAGCAATCCGTATACAAGTGATAACGAAAGCGATATCAGCGAAAAAACAGAAAAAAGACAGAAAAAGCCTTCAATGTCCTTCCTTACAGCATTTTCGCTTTCCTTTAACAATCTTTTAACCAAAAAAGCAAGAACTATTCTGACCTCCTTCGCCGGCTCTATAGGAATAATCGGAATAGCGCTTATTCTCTCCCTTTCAAGCGGAGTTCAGCTTTATATTAACGATGTTGAGGAAAAAACTCTTTCGAGCTATCCTTTAACGCTTCAGGAAAATACAACCGATGTAAGCGAAATGATAAGCAGCCTTATGGGAGAAAACAAAGCTGCCGAGGAGCACAGTGACGACAAAATTTACTCAAACAACATAATGTCCGATATGATAACCATGATGGTAAACGGCTCCACAAAGAACGACCTCGCCGCCTTTAAGGAATATATTGAGGGTGACGGCAAAGCGATAAAGGACTATACCTCGGATATTAAATACACCTATTCAACCGAGCTTAACATATTTACAAGTGATGGCTACAGAGTAAATCCGGGGCAGGTTTTCGAAAAGCTCGGATTCGCAACCGAGCAGAGCTCAAGCAGTATGTCGAGTATGTATTCCGGAATGTCCAACACAAATGTATGGCAGGAATTATTGGATAACGACGAATTGCTGAAAAAGCAATACACCGTTCTTTCGGGGAGATATCCGAAAAGCTATAACGAAGCGGTTGTTATAGTTGATAAAAACAACGAAATAAGTGATTATACGCTTTACACCCTCGGCTTGAAGGATGCAGATGAGCTTGCGGAAAAATTCAAAGCCGCAATCTCTGCCGACGGTGATGTGCAGCTTGAAAAGGAAAAACAAACCGAGTATTCTTATGACGATATACTTTCTTTGAAATTCAAGCTTCTGCTGAACAGTGACTACTACAGCGAAAATACCGACGGTACTTGGACCGATATGAGCGAGGATGCGCTCTATATGAGCGAAAAGCTGAAAACGGCAGAGAATATAACCATAGTAGGTATACTTAAGGCAAATGATACAACCAGCAGTATGTCAAGCGGAGGAGTAGGATACCTCAGCTCTCTTATGACTCATCTTATCGAAAAAAACAACAACAGCAGGCTTGTAAAGCTTCAGCTTGAAAATAAGGAAACAGATATAATTACCGGTCTTCCCTTCCACGAGGACAAGGATTATACTATGGACGACATAACCGCTTATATATCGGAGTTGTCGTCTGAAGAGCAGGCACAGTTTAACGCATACATTGCTCAAATGCGAGGCGAAGGACTTGACGATAAAAAAATCGTCTCGAAATTCAAGCCGTATATTGAAGCCACCCAAAGCAAATCAAGCTATGAGGGCAATCTTGAGCTGTTGGGCGTTTCCGATATAAACAAGCCGAGTGGCATAAATATTTATCCTAAGGACTTTGAAGCAAAATCCGAAATAACCGAGCTTATCGATAAATATAACAGCAGCAACGACGAAGCCGCACAAATAAAATACACCGATTATATAGGTCTTATGATGTCCTCAATAACAACAATAATAAATGCCGTAAGCTATATTTTAATAGCATTTGTAAGCATTTCGCTTATTGTATCTTCGATTATGATAGGCATTATAACCTATATTTCCGTCCTCGAACGCACTAAGGAAATCGGAATTTTAAGAGCTATGGGTGCTTCCAAGCGTGATGTTTCGAGAGTTTTCAATGCGGAAACTATAGCCGTAGGTCTTGCGGCAGGCTTACTCGGAATCGCTCTGACGCTTCTGCTGCTTATACCGATAAATGCGATTATAAAATCGATAACCGATATAAGCGGACTTGCTGTGCTTCCGACAGCCGGTGCGATAGTTCTCGTTTTGATAAGTGTATTCTTAACCTTTATTGCAGGTCTCATACCCTCCAAAATAGCCGCAAGGAAAGAGCCTGTTACCTCTCTGAGAACAGAATAAATAAAATAGATAAATAACAGCCAAGCCATAAAAGATGCGTAAGCAGCAAAAGTCAAGCTACTTACACATCTTTTTGAATTTATTTTGTATTTTAAAATTATTTCTATTTACAGCTTCAGGTAATAAAAAAATTCTCCGGCTCAGCCTCAAGCTCAAGTCGTTTCCCCGACACGGGATGATAAAAGCACAGCTTAAACGACCAAAGAGCAATAGCTTGAAGCCTTGCCTCGGAGCCGTATCTTCTATCCCCTGCAATCGGATGCTGTCTTGAAGCAAATTGCACTCTTATTTGATGTGTTCTGCCGGTTTTCAGCATTACGGATATCAGTGAATAAACAGCACCGTTAAAATCAACCGTATCGATAACCTCGTAATCAAGCACAGCTTGCTTAACGCCCTTTCGCTCTCTTTTCACGACATAAGACTTACCCCTTTTTCTATCGTAAAATAAGAGATCCTCCAATCGGTCTTTTTTCTTATCAAGTACACCGTAAACCAAAGCTCTGTATTCCTTTTGAAAGCTTCCTTCAACGATTTGAGCCGAAAGCAGGGCGGCCGACCTACTGTTAAGCGCATAAACCATAAGCCCTCCAGTAGCCTTGTCAAGACGATGAACCGGAAAAGCCTCACATCCAAGCTCGCTCCTTAATAAATCGGGCATATTTTCGCCGGAGCAAGACTCGGAATTCACGCCGTACGGCTTAATGCATACGCATATACTTTCATCTCTGTAAATTATCTTTAAAGCCTTCATTTACCGAGAAAAATACTTGCCATACCGAAATACACCATAAGTGATACGGCATCCACTATAGTTGTTATCAGGGGGCTTGCCATAACTGCGGGATCAAACCCGATTTTTTTTGCTATAATGGGCAGCGAGCAGCCTATTATTTTGGCGATTATTACTGTACACATTAAGGTAAGGCATACGACAATGGCTTCTGGTATCGCTTTACCCGCATCAAAGGTATGCATAATAAGGTAGTCTACAAAATAAAGCTTTAATGAAAGTACAGCCGCCAATGTTGCGCTACAGCAAAGTGCAACTCTAAATTCCTTCCATAAAACTCTGAAAATATCGGAAAATTCAATATCGCCCAGAGAAATGCTTCTTATAATCGTAACAGAGGACTGTCCTCCGCTGTTACCACCCGTATCCATAAGCATAGGAACAAATGAAATAAGAGCCGGAAAAACAGCAAGCTTATCCTCAAAATTCGTAAGTATGGCACCGGTAAAAATCGCAGATATCATAAGCACCATAAGCCAAGTTATTCTGGATTTATAGGTTGCGAAAACTCCGGTTTTGAAATAGCTGTGCTCACTCGGAAGCATAGCGGCCATTTTTTCGATATCCTCGGTTGCCTCCTCCTGAATAACATCGATAGCATCGTCAACAGTTACTATACCTACAAGTCGGCTTTCCTTATCGACAACCGGTATCGCAAGAAGGTCGTATTTTTCAAACCGAGAAGCAACCTCCTCTTTATCATCAAGAGTATTGACATATATAATGTTTTCATCCATTATATCTCCCATAATCCTGTTTTTCGGATTAAGGAGAAGGTCTTTTACAGAAACTATTCCGAGCAATCTGCGACTGCGATCGGTAACATAGCAGGCGTAAATCGTTTCGGTATCAAATCCGATTTTCCTGATTCTTTCAAAGGCATCATCTACCGTCATATCCTTTTTTAAATCAATATACTCAGTAGTCATAATACTGCCGGCACTATCATCGGGATAAGCAAGAAGCTGATTTATCATTTTTCTTGTTTCGGGGTCTGTTTGCCTTAAAATGCGTTTTGCGACCGTTGCCGGCATTTCATCGATTATATCAACGGTGTCATCCATAAAAAGCTCGTCCATAACCTCTCTGAGCTCTTTATCGCTGAATGCCTCTATGAGAAACTTCTGCATATCGCTGTCCATCTCGACAAAAGCCTCGGCAGCAAGCTCCTTTGGCAATATTCGAAAGACAACCGGTAGGTCCTTTTCGGGAATCTCCTCAAAAAGAGAAGCAAGGTCGGCAGGATTCATATCTGAAAGCATTTCCTTAAGAAGTGAAAATCGTCGCTTTTCCACAAGCTCGAATATCTGTTCTTCCATATTATTTTCCATAAGAATCCTCCTTCTCCGTAATGAGTACAGACAAAATCGTTACAATGATTATAGACGAAATTCAATTTTAAAAATTAAATTTCGTTAAAGCCGATAAAATCGACTTGTCGAAACACTTTT
>CAYLQF010000008.1:0-26808 GCA_964385735.1 uncultured Ruminococcus sp.
ACCCTTTCTCTCGGATATGCGGGGCTTTGGGAGTGTGTTTACAGTCTTATAGGCAAGAAGCTCACCGAGCCCGAGGGCAAGGAGCTCGGGCTTAAGATAATGCAAAAGCTTAATGAATATACGGCTAAATGGAAGAGCGAGGAGAATATCGATTATTCGCTTTACGGTACGCCGCTTGAGAGTACAACCTATAAATTCGCAAAATGTCTCCAAAAAAGATTCGGTATTGTTAAGGGTGTTACCGACCGTAATTATATAACCAACAGCTACCATATTCATGTTACAGAGCCTATAGATGCGTTTGATAAGCTGGCACTCGAGTCGGAATTTCAGGCATTGTCACCGGGGGGCGCTATCTCTTATGTTGAGGTGCCGGATATGAAAAATAATCTCGATGCGGTTTTGAGTGTTATGAAATTTATTTACGATAACATAATGTATGCCGAGCTTAATACCAAAAGCGATTACTGTCAGCTTTGCGGATATGACGGTGAGATAGATGTTGTTGAGGATGAGCACGGCAAGCTTATTTGGAAGTGCCCCAATTGCGGAAATACCGATCAGGATAAAATGAATGTTGCCCGTAGAACCTGCGGATATATCGGAACTCAGTTCTGGAATCAAGGCAGAACGCAGGAAATTAAGGAGAGAGTTCTTCATCTGTGATAAAATAAAGACAGGCTGCCGCATCAAACAGTGCGGCAGCCTTAATTTTAGGAGAATTTTTACTATGCATTACGGAAATATTAAAAATTGCGATATAGCAAACGGCACGGGAGTAAGAGTAACACTTTTTGTATCGGGCTGTAAAAATCACTGCAAAAATTGCTTTCAGCCTCAAACATGGGATTTTGATTATGGCAACGAGTTTACCGAGGCTACCGAGGAGGCTATACTTAATATGCTTTCTCCGGATTATATTAACGGACTTACTCTGCTCGGAGGTGAGCCGTTTGAACCGCAAAATCAAAGAGCCCTGCTGCCCTTTGTAAAGAGGGTAAGAGAGCGGCTTCCGAATAAAAGTATTTGGGCGTTTTCGGGCTTTACGCTTGAGGAGCTTACCGAAAAGGACTCACGGGCGCACTGTGAGGTGACAGATGAGCTACTGTCGCTTTTAGATGTTCTCGTTGACGGTAGGTTTGTTGAAGAGCTGAAATGTATAACCTTAAGGTTTAGGGGCTCCTCCAATCAAAGAATAATAAATCTTAAGGAAACTCTCTCAAAAGGAAAAATAGTGCTTTGGCAGGATGCTGCGGTCGAATTTGAAAACGGTGTTGAGGTTAATAAAAATGAAAGATAAGCTTGAAATTATTAAAGGCTCTCTCGAAAAAAATGAGGCTTTTTTGATAACCGGTGCTTCAAACAGATTTTATTTAACGGGATTTAATTCAAGTGCCGGAGCTGTTTTGATAACCCGCACGCAGGCCATCCTTTTTATTGATTTCAGATACTTTGAGAAAGCAAAGCAAACGCAAAGCCTTTTTAAGGTCGTTATGCTTTCATCACTTTCAAAGCAGGTAAAAGCCTTTTGCGAGCAAAATAAAATCGAAAAGCTTTATATTGATACCGAAGCTGTATCTGTAGGAGAGTTTAAAGCACTTTCGGAAAATTTTGGGAATATATGCCTTTCCGATGAAAATAAAGCAGATAAGCTTTTAAGCGAGCTGCGCAGTGTTAAGTCCGAAGTCGAAATTAAGCGGATAAGAGAAGCACAATGCCTTACCGACGAAGCATTTTCCTATATCATAAATCAAAAGCTTTGCGGAAGAAGCGAGCGGGATATAATGCTTGATATGGAATTTTATATGCGAAGAGCGGGAAGTGAGGGCGTAGCCTTTGATTTTATAGTTGTTTCCGGTAAAAACTCCTCCCTGCCGCACGGCGTTCCCACCGAAAAAAAGCTGGAGCGGGGCGATTTCGTCACAATGGATTTCGGTGCTGTTGTTAACGGCTACCGTTCGGATATGACAAGAACGGTGGCTATAGGCTCTGTGAGTGAGGAGCAAAAATATGTTTATAATACCGTTTTAAAAGCCCAGCGAGCGGCAATAGCGGAAATAAAAAGCGGTGTGTGCTGCTCTGATATTGATAAAATTGCAAGAGATATAATAGGCTCTGCCGGCTTTGAGGGCTGCTTTGGTCATGCCCTCGGGCATAGTGTTGGTATTGATATTCACGAAGCCCCCGCCTTTTCTCCGAAAAGTCAGGCTGTTTTAAAGAGCGGAACCGTTATAACCGTAGAACCCGGGATTTATATAGAAAATAAATTCGGCGTAAGGATAGAGGATATGGTTATAGTAACACAAAAAGCTTGTATTGATATAACCGAAAGCACGGCCGACCTTATTTGCTGTGAGTGAGACTTAGCTTTGCGTAGCTTCGGTTCCTGTAAGCAGAGCTGCTGAAAGATTATAATATAGTTAAAAAATATTTTAATAAAATACATTGACAATTTGGCTTTAATATGCTTAAATACCATTGAAGCTATGAAAATCAAGCTTTAGATTTATACCTTAAATTTTAAAGGGGAAAAGAAAATGCGCAAAGAATATAATTTTGATAAGGGCTGGAAGTTTTGTAAAAAATCTTCGGTAAAAAATACCGAAACAATCGATTATTTCGGAACCTCCGCCCATAGACATAAAACAGGAACAATGTCAGGTCCGGCAGGTCTTTTTTTCGATGATAAGGATTGGCAGGATATTGACCTTCCGCACGATTGGTGCTCCTATGAGGATTTTGCCGATGAAAACAATTCCTTTTTGAAGTGCGGCAACAAGCCCTCCGATACGGTTTGGTACAGAAAAACCTTCAGGCTTGACGATGAAGCCGAAAATAAAAAGGTTTTTATTAAGTTTGACGGTATAGCTATTGATAGTGATGTTTATTTTAACAGCGTGCATATAGTAAGCAATAACTGCTCTTATGTTCCGGTTGTTTGCGATGTAAGTGATTTAATAGAAAAGGGAAGAACTAATGTTATAAGCGTTTGCTGCTCCAACTTCATTAAAGAGGGCTGGTGGTACGAAGGCGGCGGACTTTACAGGCATACGCATTTAATCATAACAGAAGCCGAGCATTTTGAGGATGACGGAATATTTATAAGCACAAAGCGTATTGAGGATAACAATTGGGATATAAATGTTCGTGCAACGGTTGTCGGTGAAGGCTCGGAGGAGCTGACACTCAAGGCACAAATAGAAGCACTCGGTGTATCTGCGGAGTGTAAGGCTGCTGTGGGCGATAATGCTCTTACACTTAATGTGTCGGATCCTCTGCTTTGGGATACCGAAAATCCCAACCTTTATACTGCTAAGATAACCCTTTCTAAAAACGGTTTGCCGGTTGATGAAAAGGAGGTTAGCTTCGGCATAAGAGAAATCTGCTTTGATGCAGACAACGGTTGCTTTATAAACGGTAAACCACTTAAGCTGAAGGGTGTCTGTCTTCATCACGATCACGGCGGCTTCGGTGTTGCCCTGCCGGACAGCGTTTATGATTACCGTATGAAGCTCCTTAAAGGTATGGGCTGCAACGCCGTAAGAACATCACATAACCCGAAGGCTCCCGAGTTTTATGATGCCTGCGACCGCCTCGGATTTGTTGTAATGAATGAAAACAGGCATTTTTCTTCTTCAAAGGCAGTAATGTACGATGTTGAAAGATTTATAAAGCGTGACCGCAATCATCCCTGCGTTATAATGTGGAGTATACTTAACGAGGAGCCTATTCAAGGCTCGGTTTCGGGAAGAAAAATGGCTGAAACTATGGCAAGCTTAATTAAAAAGCTTGACGGTACACGCCCGATAACAGCGGGCTGTAACGGGCCCTTCCAAACAGACGGAATAATGAAGGTAGTCGATGTTATGGGCTTCAACTATATGCAGTACGGTTATGATGCCTTCCACAAGCTTTTCCCGAATATGCCTATGTTCGGCTCCGAAACGGGCTCATATCTTTCAACGAGAGGCGTTGAAGAAACAAATAAAGCAACGGGTAGGGTTGCAAGGTTCGGAAAAGTTCTTTATGAGAATCTGTTTCCGTGGTCTGCTGATCCCGGCGAGACATGGGAATATATAGAAAAGAGAAGCTTTGTAGCCGGCGGCTTTTATTGGACCGGATTTGATTATCTCGGAGAATCGGGCCCGTTCTATTGGCCCAGCGTTACCAGCAATTTCGGAGCTATGGATCTTTGCGGCTTCCCGAAGGATAATTATTATTGGCACAGGGCTCTTTGGAGCAATAAGCCGGAGCTAAAGGTAACACCTCATTGGAATTATAACGAGGGCGATGAGGTAAATGTTATATGCTATTCCAACTGCGACGAAATAGCACTTTTCTTAAACGGTAAGGAAATAGAGCGATTTGCCCATAACAGGTATAAAAATCCGATACATAAAATAAAATTTGTTTCGGGCGAGCTTAAAGCGGTAGGCTATATAAACGGCAGGGAAGCGGTAAGCGATACGATTAAAACCGCAGGCGAGCTTTACACATATAAAACGGTTCTTTCTAAAAATTCGGTTAGAGTAGGAACCGATGATTGTGTGATTGTAGATGTTTATGCCGTTGACAAAAACGGAACCGTTCTTCCCGATTATTGCGGCGAGGTCAATGTGGATATTGACAAAAACGGAAAGCTGCTTGCACTTTCAAACGGCGACTGCTCTTGCCATTATAATCAAAAGGGTAGTAAGATAGGCTTCTTTAACGGATGCTTGCAAATAGGCTTCGGTGCCGTCGAAGCAGGTGATATAAGCTTAAAAATAAGCGGAAATAATATCAGCTCCTCTGTTACGGTGAAGGCCTGTGACGCTGCGGATAACTATCTTGGCTCGAGTGAGAACATTATGTATCTTCAGGCATTCTTTGTTTCGGATCTTCATAATGAGTATCCTACCAAGGAAGAGCTTACAGGATATCACTATGCATGGATACCCTCTCCTGTAGGATACGGCAAGAACCTTATTTATTCCGGTAACAACGGCTACGGTACAATTAAGGGCGATTTCCTCTTTGTTGAAGAGAATAAAGCTCTTTATATAGAAAATATACTCGGAAGCTGTAAGGTTCATATAAACGGTGAGCTTATTGCCGAGTATAAAAACGGCGGAAATGCGGTAATTCCTTTAAAAGGCATAAAATTAAAGGAACAAAACTGCATCGGAGTTGTTTTTGATGTAAGAGGAAACGACTGCGGAATACTCGGTAGAGTTTATATAAAATAACATATAGGCTATTGCTTTTTTAAAAATATTTTTGTATAATAAAGGCACGGATTTATACTTTAAATCCGTGCCTTAAAAATCCACAAAGGGGTCAATAACAATGAAAATAACCTCCGATATTACCGTTATAGGCGGTGGAATTGCGGGAATTTGCGCCGCCGTTTCCGCTGCGAGAAACGGAGCAAGGGTTTCTCTCGTGCAGGATAGGCCTATGCTCGGTGGCAATAACAGCAGTGAATGCAGAGTTCATATGAGCAGCGCCGCTTCAAGCGGTAATCCGAGCTTTTATTTAAGAGAAACAGGCATTGCGGATGAGCTTAAGCTTAAAATCTTTCATTATAATCCGAGATATGAATCGAAATCCGATTTCGACCTTACAGATATGGTTTTTTTGCAGCTTGTAAATGATGAGGAAAATATAAAGCTTTTCCTTTCTACGGCGGCATATGATGTTGAAACCGAAAACGGACTTATAAGGTCGGTAAAAGCATACAATTCAAGAACCGAGGAGCACTATGAATTTGAAAGCCCGTATTATATAGATGCCTCAGGTGACGGTCTGGTTTCTTTTAAAGCCGGTGCGCAGTGCAGGCAGGGAAGAGAAGCCAAAAGCGAATACGGTGAAAGCTTGGCACCGGATAAGGCTGACTCTCATACTATGGGAAGCTGTCTTATGTATACCGTTGAAAAGGGTAACAAACCTATTCCGTTCGTAAAACCTCCCTTTGCCTACGATTTTGAAAGGGAAGGCCTTTTTGAAAAGCTTAACGATCCCTCAACCGGCCGTAATTTCCCCTTAAAAACAGAAGATGTACACAGCGTTTGGTGGATGTCTTACGGTGGTATGGGAGATACCATAAAGGATGAAGAGGAAATACATCTTGAGCTTAAAAAATTAGTTTACGGCTGGTGGGACTATGTAAAAAACAGCGGTAAATATAAGGGCAGTGAAAATTATTATATAAGCTGGATGGCACCGTTTCCCTCAAAGCGAGAATCACGGCGAGTTATGGGTGAATATGTTTTAAACCAAAATGATATTCAAAATCATACCGATTTTAAGGATCAGGTTGCAACCGCCGCTTGGCCTATTGATGTTCATGATGTAGGCGGTATATACGGACATGAGATGACCACTACTTGGACAGCTCTTGATACCGTTTACGGCTTGCCGCTTCGTATGATGTACTCAAAGAATATAGATAATCTTATGCTTGCAGGAAGGATAGTAAGTGCTACGCATATCGCAATGGGCTCGTTTCGAGTTATGCAAACCTTGGGGGCTATGGGGCAGGCTATAGGTACTGCGGCGGCACTTTGTGTAAGAAAAAATGTGATGCCTAAACAGGTAGCACATAACGAAGACTCAATCAAAGAGCTTCAGAAAATTCTTCAGCACGACGGTCAGTTTTTGGTCGGAATAAAGGAAAGTGTCGGAAAAGCGGAAAAGGCAAAGGCTTATGCAAGCTCCTTTTCAACACCCGACAATTCCAAATGTGAAAAAACCGTTTGCCTTGATAAAAAATATTTTCAGGTGCTCCCTCTCGATTCCGATTTCTTTGAAAGTGTTAAAATATTTGCCGAAAATGATTCGGCTTATGACAGTGAGCTTTGTTATACTCTGTATGAAAGCAGTCTTCCATCAGCTTATAATCCCGATAAGGAGCTTGCAAGCGGCAAATATACGGTCAAGGCAAAAAGCAGAGGCTTTATAAAGCTTTCGTTGCCCGTAAGCGGATTTAAAAACAACCGTGTTCTTCTTGGCTTTGAGGAAAATGATAAGATAAAGCTCGGTATATCCTCAAAAAGAGTCACAGGCGCACCTGCGCTTATAAAAACCTATAGTGAAATTGCTCACGATGAAATTAAACAGTTCAGGGATTGTATAGTAAATTCGTCCGGCGGCAAAACAATGGTTGATTATTGCTTCACCTTTAAGGAGCTTGCGAATTCCTCTGATGTTTATTCTCCTAAAAATGTAATTAACGGTTATTCAAGGCCCTATGTCGGAACTAATATATGGGTAACAGATGAAAAAAGGCCGAGTCTTTTCCTTGAATTCTCAGAGCCGGAGGATATAAAAGAGGTTATTCTTGTTCATAATGCCCAGCTTGAGACCGATCATTTCAGCGAGCCGATAGAATGTCTGAATAAAGATTTTGATGTTATTTTCGTAACAGATAATGGCGAGAAAACGGTTAAAATAAGAGATAATTTCCTCGGTCAAACCGTTATAAAGGAAAATATAAACGGCGTTAAGAAAATAATAGTCAATTTCATTTCAAATTACGGGAAAAATCAAACTGAGCTTTATGCGATTAAAGTTTTTTAAGAATTTAACAGGATGCTTACGGCATAAAGTGAAGCTGTAAGCATCCTGTTATTGTTTTATCACAGATAATCAAGCTTTTAGTGATATAGTCTCAGAAAAGGGCAGATAATTCAAAGCATCACTGTCGGATGCTGTAAAAAGCTAACTTACGATGAAATATATAAAATTCTAACGGAATGTAGATAGGAGTAATATGATTATGAGTAAGAAAATTTTAATTTTATCGGGTAGTCCACGAAAGAACGGTAACTCCGATATTCTCTGTGATTAGTTTGCAAGAGGGGCAGTTGAAAGCGGCCATCAGGTGGAAAAAATCCGTGTGGCGGAGAAAAAAATTCACCCCTGTATTGCCTGCTATCACTGTCGTGATAACGGCGGTAATTGCGTATTTCAGGATGACATGGCAGAGGTTTTGCAAAAGGTAATCAATGCGCAGGTGCTGGTGCTGGCAAGCCCTGTGTACTTCTACTCCGTTGACGCTCAGCTTAAAGCCGTGATTGACCGTACCGTGGCAAGATGGCTTGAAGTGAAAAACAAGGAATTCTATTATATCGTTACAATGGCAGATGAAGAAGCCGCTTCTGCCGATACCACGCTGGCTTGCTTTCGTGGCTATGCCGATTGCGTGGAGGGCGCTATAGAAAAAGGCGTGATTATCGGCGGCGGTGTTTATGAGGCGGGCGCTGTGAAGCAGAGTGAAGTAATGCACAAAGTATATGAAATGGGCAAAAATATATAAGGAAGAATCGAAATAGACTATGTAGCCTTGAATAACGGCACCGGTACATTCCCGATGTCTTCTAATTAAGCGCAAAGCTCTGTCCTTGGTGCTTTGCGGTACGGCTATCAGCTGATTGATGCTGCCAACGCTTATGTGAACGAGAACGATATCACCCTTGTACTTATACTGTTAAAAAATAAAAAAGGCAAGGCGAAGCCTTGCAACAGACTGTCGACAAAGCAGACTTTCTCTCGTTTAGAAAATCTGCTTTGTCGACAGTCTGAGTCCCAAAGACATAAGTCTTTGGGACTTTGGCTTGTGGGGGCAATTAAGATACCTATTTATTTTTGGGCGTTTTCAAACTCTTCTTTAATCTGTTCGTTAATAATAGCATGCATAACAGGAATTTCTCTTAGGTCTTCCTCTTTAATGCTGATTTCCGCAATATCATCCTTTTCACCGCATTGCGGAAAATTTACAAGCCAATAACCTTTTGCCCGTTGTTCAAGGCAAATCCAACCTTGCATACCTTTGTGAACGCCGTCATTTGCATATTTCTCTTTTTCGACAATTACTTCAACCGTGTCCATCATTTTCATTTTTATTTACCTCCGTATGGTGTAGTCAATTGAATTTCTCCGTTTGGATATACCATCCAACCCGTAATAAATGATACGGTGCTTTCTTTATCTTTTCTGGGAATTTTTACCCTTATACTTATTCGCTGTCCTTCTTTGTCTAATTTACCAAGCACATAATCACCGTTAATATATTTTTCAAGAGCTTGCCTTTCAATTTCTTTTTGTAACCACTTAGCATCACCAATTGTGTATCCCCAACTTTTGAATAATTTTTCTTTGTTATGAGGATATTTTCCTTCGGGGTTAAATAAATAAGGATCGTACTTGCTGTATTTACTAAATGCTTTTGCGCTTTTCAAAACAGTATTATAAGATATAGATTTTAAAAGACAATGACAATAAGGGTGATGCGGATGTGTCGGTGCTTTTTCTTTCAAAAAATAACAACCGTCAAGCATTAAACATTCGGGACAATGATTTTCGCTTAGGCTTCTGTGAATCCATTTAACCCACTCCGGTTCTTTTGGTTTTACGGTTCCCCATACGCCTGATTTGAATAATTCATCTATGTAACTCAATTATATCACCTCACTTTCGTTTAAGCAATATAATTATAGCTGTTTCAAATACGACATTCACCGACATTTTTAAAAGTTTGCTTTAATGAAATTGAATAATACAAACAAAAAAGCCACTCGATTTACATCAAGCGACTTTTTCTGTTTGGCGGAGGGTAAGGGATTCGAACCCTTGGTCCGGTATGAGCCGGACAACTGATTTCGAGTCAGCCCCGTTATGACCACTTCGATAACCCTCCATATACATACCCGAAAGGTACCTAAACATTATATTTTATTAGGATTGAAAAGTCAAGTTATATTTGAGGTTTTACTTAAAAAGTGATAAAAAAATCAGCCGCAGCTTAAAAAGCTGCGGCTGAAAAAATTGTTATTTGTTGGTGAACTTTTCTCGCTTTGTATAAGTAGTATGCAGGTCGTGATGAGCCTTGTGACCACCGAAGCCGTCCGTATACCATTCTTTATACAGGGTCTTGACAGCAGGTGATTCGTGCGATTTACGCATAGGCATATTTTTATCCTGCTCGTAAAGGGCTTTGGCTCTTACCGCTTTAAGATCAACGGTATCACGAATATATTGAGGCTGAATCGGTTGACCGCCTCCGTTTACGCAACCACCGGGACATCCCATTATCTCTATAAATGTCCATCCTGAGGGGTTGCCTGCCTTGAGCTGATCCATAACAACCTTTGCTGCTCCTCCGCTGGAGGCTACAGCAACCTTAATATCTGAACCGTTGATGTTAACAGTGGCTTCCTTAAGACCCATAGTTCCTCTTACGGCTTCAAATTCAATTTCGGTGTTATCCTTGCCGGTAAGCCAGTCATTAGCGGTTCTCAACGCTGCTTCCATAACACCGCCTGTGGCGCCGAATATTACCGCAGCGCCTGTATCAGTGGCAAATGGATCGTCAAACTCTTCGTCGGGAAGCATAGTAAAGCTTATTCCGGCTCTTTCGATCATTCTGCCGAGCTCTCTTGTTGTTATAGCTATATCAACATCCGGAACGCCTGCCGCAGACTGATTGTCACGACCGATTTCGAATTTCTTGGCGGTGCAGGGCATAACGGATACGCTGACAATATCCTTGGGGTCAATACCTTCTTTTTCAGCCCAATATGTTTTGATTACGGCGCCTGTCATTTGCTGCGGTGATTTACAGCTTGAAAGATGCTCAAGCATATCGGGATAATAATATTCGCAGAACTTGACCCAACCGGGTGAGCAGGAGGTTATCATCGGCAGGGTGCCGCCGTTTTTAATACGCTCAATAAGCTCATTTGCTTCTTCGACTATAGTTAGGTCTGCGCCGAAGTCGGTGTCGAATACTTTGTTAAAGCCGAGTCTTCTGAGGGCGGCCACCATTTTACCCTCAACATTTGTGCCTATCGGCATATTGAAGCATTCTCCTAATGTTGCTCGAATGGAGGGAGCGGTTTGAACAACAACCGTTTTTTCAGGATCGGCAAGCGCTTCCCAAATCTTATCGGTATCATCCTTTTCGGTAAGAGCGCCTGTGGGACATACAACAGTACACTGTCCGCAGGAAATACAGGGAACCTGAGCAAGCTCAAAATTAAATGCTTGACCGATTCTTGTGTCGATACCTCTGTCATTGGCGCCGATAACGCTTACATATTGCTCATTGCAGGCGGCTATGCAGCGGCGGCACAGAATACACTTGTTATTATCTCTTATAAGATGTGGGGTGGATTTATCAAGCTCATACTTCGGTTTAAAGCCGTCAAAAGCATTATCATCAACACCGTAATCACGACAGAGCTTTTGAAGCTCGCAATTTGTTGAGCGGTTGCAGGAAAGACAGCTTTTATCGTGGGTTGAAAGCATAAGCTCAAGTGTGGTTTTTCTTGCCCTTTGGATTTTTTCGGAGTTGGTAAGTACCTCCATACCCTCGCTTGCAGGATAAACGCAGGAGGTAACAACTCTGAAGCCTCTGCCCTCATTTGCTTCGACAACGCAGATTCGGCAAGCTCCTATTTCGTTTTTGTCCTTCATAAAGCAGAGTGTGGGGATTTCCACGCCGGCTGCTCTTGCAGCCTCCAAAACGGTGGAGCCCTTCGGCACACTTACCGATATGCCGTTAATTTTTAAATTTATCATATCCATTATTTTCGGCTCCTTTCTTAGTTCTTGCTTATTGCCTTAAATTTACAATTGCCCATACAAACGCCGCACTTAATGCACTTGGAAGCATCGATTATATATGACGGAAGCTTATGTGAGGGAGCAATGTAATCGGTTTTCGAAATTGCGGATACGGGGCAGTTTCTTGCGCACATACCGCAACCGATACAGGTATCTCTGTTTATCGAATATGTGAGAAGATCCTTGCATACTCCCGCAGGACATTTCTTGTCGACAACATGGGAAATATATTCATTGCGGAAGAATTTAAGGGTTGAAAGAACAGGGTTAGGAGCAGTCTGTCCGAGTCCGCACAAGGAGTTTTGCTTTATGTAAAGGCATAGCTCTTCAAGACGGTCAATATCCTCAAGAGTACCCTTGCCCTTTGTTATTTTGTCAAGAATTTCAAGAAGTCGTTTAGTGCCGACTCTGCACGGAGTGCATTTTCCGCAGGACTCATCAACGGTAAACTCAAGGAAGAACTTAGCCATATCAACCATACAGTTATCCTCGTCCATAACTATCAGACCGCCTGAGCCCATCATACAACCTATTGCGGTGAGGTTATCGTAATCAACCTCTGTGTCGATGAGATCTGCCGGAATACAGCCACCGGAGGGTCCGCCTGTTTGAGCGGCCTTAAATTTCTTGCCGTTGGGTATACCGCCGCCTATGTCATCTATGATATGACGGAGTGTTGTACCCATCGGTATTTCTACAAGTCCGGTATGCTTTATTTTGCCTCCGAGAGCAAACACCTTTGTTCCTTTTGATTTTTGTGTACCCATAGAAGCAAACCAATCGGCACCCTTTAAGATTATCTGCGGAATGTTGGCAAAGGTTTCAACATTGTTTTCAACAGTGGGAGAATTGTAAAGCCCCTTAACTGCAGGATAGGGAGGACGAGGCCTCGGTTCACCTCTGTTGCCCTCAATAGAGGTCATAAGGGCGGTTTCTTCACCGCAGACGAATGCGCCTGCACCCAGTCTTATTGTAAGGTCAAAATCAAAGCCCGAATCAAAAATATTTTTGCCGAGAAGACCGTATTCTCTTGCTTGCTTTATAGCTATTTCCAAGCGCTTAACGGCAATAGGATATTCTGCACGGACATATATATAGCCCTTAGTTGCACCTATGGCGTAACCGGCTATTGCCATAGCTTCGATAACGCAATGGGGGTCGCCCTCAAGTACCGAACGATCCATAAACGCACCGGGGTCGCCCTCGTCGGCGTTACATACAACATATTTCTGCGGAGCCTTGTTGGGAGCACAAAGCGACCATTTAAAGCCTGTGGGGAAGCCGCCGCCGCCTCTGCCTCTGAGGCCCGAATCGGTAACACATTTAATAACATCCTCGGGGGTCATTTCGGTTAAAACCTTGCCGAGAGCCGCATAACCGTCCATAGCTATGTATTCGTCAATATTTTCCGGATCTATAACGCCGCAGTTACGCAGAACAACACGGTTCTGTGTTTTATAGAAGGCGGTGTCGTTAAGAGAAACATGCCCTTCCTCAATAGCCTCGGCCGAGCCGGTGTCGTTGTAAACAAGACGCTCTACAACCCTGCCCTTTAAAAGATGCTCTTCGACTATTTCCGCAACATCATCAGGTGTGACTCGACTGTAAAAAGTGCCGTCAGGATAAACTATAACAACCGGACCGAGAGCACAAAGACCGAAGCAACCGGTTTGAACTATTTTAATTTCCTCCTTCAAGCCGTTCCTTTCGATGCTTTCGGCGAAAGCCTCCTGAATAGCCTTACTGCCGGACGAGGTACAGCCTGTACCGCCGCAGATAAGTACATGTGTACGAACCATAAATTTATACCTCCAATTATGCCTTATCGGCAGCTACGGTGTATTCACCTACAACCTTACCGCCCTTAAGATGCTCTTCAACTACCCGCCTTGCTTTCTCGGCGGTCATTTTAACATAGGTTACCTTGTCTTTACCGCTTTCGTAAACCTCTACTATAGGCTCAAGCTGACAAATTCCCACGCAGCCTGTCTGAGAAACAGTAACCTTATCGGTTAAGCCCTCTGCGTTAACTGCTTCAACAAAGGCATTGAGCACAGGTCTTGCTCCCGCAGCTATACCGCAGGTTGCCATACCTACAACAACTCTTGTCGATTCAATACCTTCACGAAGAATAACCTTGTCCTTCATTTTTTCCTTGATAGCTTTAAGCTCTGCCAAAGATTTCATATATTTCTTCCTTTCATTGATTTGCTTTTTAGATTTATGTAACAAGCATTACATCACAATACACGCAAGCAGCCGACTATCAGTGAAGCTACTTACTTTGGCTGTAACACAAGCTATATTGCTCATTTAAATATTCTCTTATCCAACAGATAACCTCATAGCAATTCAGGGGAATACCGTCAAGCTCCTGCCGTAATTCTCTGGTATCAAGAGAAACTTTCCTGTCGCCAATTTTATGTGTAAGCATAAAATCGGAGTCGGGGTGACCCTGAATGAGCGTTACAATCGATTCGCTTACATCGCCTAAGGGGGTGAAATCTATGTGCTTTTTATTAAAAACAGCCTTAACGGTTGTTCCGTGGCTTTTATCGGGATTGTCGGCAACAGTTGATGTGATGTCCATTTTCCCGCCTGTTTGTTCGGCTTCCATTTTAAGAAGGGGAAGCCCCATCCCGACCTTGCGGGTCGTTCTGGTGGTGTAAAACGGGTCTGTAACGCATTTTAAAATATCGGGCGGCATTCCGCAGCCGTTATCCTCGATTGTAAGCGTTAGGATATCCTCCTGCTCATCTATCGTTATTTTCGTAAGCTCTGCTCCCGCCTTTACGGAATTTTCGGCAATATCCAAAATATTCAGTGATAGCTCTTTCATTTTAAACCTCTAAGTATTTCGAAAATTTCCTGTTTTACCGAAGCGGTATCTCTTATATCGGAATTTATTTCCATAAAGTCGTTGCTTTCTCTGAGGTCACACAGTCTGTGAGCATCCGAGCTTATCAAAATTTTTTTGTCGAAAAGAGAGTGCTTTGCGGTAAATTCTTCCTTTGAACTCGTATTGTTCAGCTCAACGCAGGGGAAATTCGGATACAGAGGCATGGCGCCTAAAACAGAAATTATCCCGTTTGATTGGCGATCTATATGAGCCGGATAGCATATTCCTCCGTATCTCGCCGCAGCCTTGAACGCCTCCTCTATAGAGAGCATAAGTGCAATAGGTAAATAGTAATCCTCCGAGCCTACAATATTATCCTCACTGTCAAGAATAAGCTGATCACCGAAAACATCGGTTCGATTTTTAATTTTTGTTCGAAAGTCTTCAAGATATTTTTCAAAGCAAACGGCTTCCTCAAGCTCCTTAAACAGACAAACCATATGTATATCCTCAGCGGTTGTAAGCTCTATACCGGCTATCGGGATTATACCGTAATGCTCTGCGGCTTTAAAAAAAGCAGGGCAATTTTTTGCGCTGTTATGATCTGTCAGTGCCATAACATTCACACCGTTAAGCGAGGCTATACCCGCAAGGTCAGACGGGGTACAGTCATTATCCGCACAGGGGGAAAGACAGGAGTGTGTATGAAAATCGTAGCTTATTCTGTTCATTTTAATAGCCTTGAAAGCATAACGGCTGTTTCATAAACAGGATATCTGCTTTTTATTATGTTTATTTGCTTTTCCTCAGCGGCGGTCAGAGCCTCCGTGTCAAGCTCAGCTCCCTCTGCAAGAATAACACAGGAAGCCTCCGTAAGAGCGGCTACGGCGATAACATTTACATTTGACATTATCGTTATCCATACATTGCCTGCTTTTGCTCTTCCCATAACCCAGCTTAGTAGGTCTCCGACATAAACCCCCGTAACCTCCTTGTCTGTATTGGCAGGGATTAACAATTCAAAGTCACCGATATCAACAAGATCTTTTACCGTTATCATCGGCATCTTCCTTTCCGCAGCGGTTTCTTATAAGACAGCTTGAAAGCTCAGCATTATTTTTAATTACATCTTCTGCAAATGCTCTGCAATTAGGAGCGCCGCACGAGCCGCAGTCAATACCGGGGAGCTCATCTCTCAGCTTTTGTATTTCTGCCAGCATTTGCATAGATTTTGAAATACTGTCACTCAGCCTTGAAATAGGATGATACACCGGAAATTTATCGAACATACAGTGTTGCGGAACAGATAACGACTGTTCCTTTGAAAGAAAATTGCAGGAAACCGGAAGATAACGGCGAAGCCCCTGAAGCCTTGCCTTGGCGATAAAGGGATTTTGCATGGTAAGGACTCCACCTACACATCCGCCCGTGCAGGCATTGAGCTCTATGAAATCAAGCGGTGGTATATTTCCGTTTTCCACCTGATCGAGAACCCTTATAATATTATCTATACCGTCAGCCGCAAGATATCTTTCATTGAGAATGGCGGTTGCTTCTCCTCCCGAGGAGGCCCAGCCTATACCTATCATTCCCGAATTTGAAATATTACGAGGCATACCTTCCTGTTGCATTGCCTGAATAAGCTTAAAATAGATATCGCTTATCGGAATAACGGCATCTATATTGCTTTTGTAATCGGCGAAGCCGTTTTTTATATAGCTCGCTTTCGCAGGACAAGGGGATATAAAGCAAACTCCTATGGCCTCGCCCGATAATTCCGGATGCTCACGCACTGCTTTTTCTCTTGCGAGTGAGGCTGCAAGCTCCATAGGTGGAAGCATTTTTGAAATATTACCCTTAAGAGAAGGAAACCTAAGCCCTATCAGTCTGAGCACAACGGGACAGGCTGAGCTTATAACCGGACGCTTAAGGTCCTTTTGCTTTAAATAAATTCTTGTATATGCACTTATAAGCTCAGCTGCCGCCGAAACCTCAAAAACATCGTCAAAGCCTATTTTCAAAAGCCCGTCAAGAACATAATCCATATCATCAAGATTATCGAATTGAGCATAAAGCGAAGGGGCAGGAAGCGCTATTTTGTATTTAAATTTCGAAATATCGGAAAGGCTGTCACAAACGGCCTTTTTGGCCTTGTAGGGACATACTCTGATACATTCTCCGCAATCTATGCAGCGCTCCTGATTTATGACTGCCTTACCGTCTTTAATACGAATTGCCTCGGTTGGGCAATGCTTAAGACAGGTGGTGCAGCCGTTACATTTTGAAGAATCGAGGTAAACGGAATGCTCATATGTATTCATATAAAACACCTGCCGAGTAATATTGTGTTATCGGAATAGAAGCAATCAGTCGTTAAGAAAGACCCTCATAGTTATTTCGGTTCCTTTACCGACCAGGGATTTTATATCCATAAAATCACTGTATCTTTTCATATTGGGAAGACCCATTCCGGCTCCGAAGCCGAGGGATCTTATATTATCGGTTGCGGTGGAGTAGCCCTCCTGCATAGCCTTGTCTATATCCTTGATGCCGGGACCACTGTCTTTTAACAGAATTTCAACAAAGGCTTCGGTGACCGTAACATCTGCCGTTCCGCCACCTGCGTGGATAACCATATTTATTTCGCCTTCATACATAGCAATGGATACTCTTCGTATAACCTCGGGGGAAATTCCGAGCTGACGAAGATTTTTCTTTACCGCAACCGAGGCCTGACCGGCCGAGACGAAATCCGAACCGTCAACATCAAAATGAAATCTGACTGCTTCAGCCATTTTTTACCCTGTTTCCGACAAGGCCGTTGCTGTAAAGCAGACCGCAGGCTTCATACATTCGCTTTTTTGTAGCCATAAGAACTATACCGCAATCCCTTGCAAGAGAAATCATTTCCTCGGTTGGAAGCTTTGAGCGAACGAAGACAATACATTTCATATCCATCATTTCTGCCGTTCTTACAACCTGTGGATTAACAAGACCGGTAAGCAGTACTGCCTGATCCTTTACATAAGCGAGGACATCACTCATCATATCACTTCCGCAGGCGGAATAAACATGAGTGCCGAGCTTATCCTCACAGCAGATAACATCTGCGCAAAGCAGCTCTTTTATGGTGATTATCTTCATAAAAATACCTGCTCCTTCACAAGAATTATATGTGATTATTCTCCGTATTTTGCAAGGATACCGTCAACATCATCAACGGTAAGGCGACCGTAAACCTCATCGTTTATCGTAAGCACCGGAGCAAGACCGCAGGCACCTATACAACGGCAGGCGGTAAGTGAAAATTTACCGTCGGGCGTGCATTCGTCGGCACCTATGCCGAGCCTTTCGCTTATTTTATCAAATATATCTCCGGAGCCCTTTACATAACAGGCTGTTCCGAGACATACCGAAATATTGTATTGACCCTTAGGTGAGAGAGAAAACTGTGCGTAAAATGTTGAAACACCGTAAATTTTTTCGAGCGGAACCTCCATACCCTCGGCTATCATATTTTGCACCTCGTAGGGCAGGTAACCGTAAATATCCTGAGCCTGTTGCATAACAACCATAAGGTTGCTCTTGTCGTGCTTGTTTTCGGCAATTACCTGTTGAAGCTTAGCTTCCTGCTCTGGAGTACCCTTGAAGGGAATGGTGCTGATCTTCTTCTTCATTAACGAAATCCTCCTCGTTGATAGTATTCCGAATAAAGCGGAATAAGGTATGCCGATACGAATATATCGACTATACTCTAAAAGTATAACATATTTATAATAAATTAACAAGTATTTTTAAATTTTTTTCGATATTTTTTCTACTTTTTTTCACAGTAATAATATGGACAACCGATTCATAGAATTTAACAGGCTACGAAAGGATGAAAAATATGAACACAAGCAAGGGCTTTGAAAGTGCATTATACGGGGTTTCGGGGAAAATAAGGCGAAGACTTGAATTTTTATCTGAGGATATCAAGGCTTCGGCAGAGGAAATAAGACTTCGGGTCGGACAACCGATTGCTTTAACAATAAGCGGCAAACCGATGTTTTTGCTTGAAAACGGAGCGGTAAGCTCATTTATTTGCTCCGATATTGTAAGGGCGGATAAATCGGATGTAGAGGAGAGCTTTCTTCTGCTGTGCAAAAATTCGGTTTATGCCCATGAGGCAGAGCTTAAAAACGGCTACATAATGATGCGATGCGGTCATAGGGCAGGAGTATGCGGCACAGTAAACGAAAGCGGTATAATGAGCGATGTTTCCTCCGTTAATATAAGAATATCGCATGATATAAGAGGCTGTGCCGAAAAGTTAGTTTCTTCATATTCGGGCGGTGGCTTTCTGATAGTCGGTCCTCCGGGTAGCGGAAAAACCACGATGCTCAGGGATATGGTAAGGCAGCTTTCTTCGGGTGTAACCGGTAAATATTACAGGGTGGCGGTTATCGATTCAAGAGGTGAGCTTTCGGGAAGCTATGCAGGGGAAAGCTTTAACGATTTGGGTGAAAACACAGATATTATAATGAGCCATGATAAGGCGCACGGCACGCAAATAGCTTTAAGAACCCTGTTTCCGGATATTATTGCGTTTGATGAAATAGGAACTGCGGTCGAGCTTGAGAGAGTGTCGGAGTGCTTTCACAGCGGTGTCGGCATTATTACCACAGTTCATGCCGGCTCAAGGGATGATATACTCAGGCGTAGTATAATTGCGGATTTGCTTAAAACCGGAGCGATTTCAAAGCTTGCACTTTTGGATTCGAAGCCGGGAGGCTGTCCGGAAATAGCGGAGGCGAGAGAATTTTTATGTACCTCATAGTTAAAACGGCAGGAATAATAATTTTCTTTTTTTCAAGCACCGTATTCGGATTTTTAAAGGCATCGGCTGCGGAAAAAGGGCTTAGAGAGCTTAAAAAGCTACACGCCGCCTTGGGCTCTCTTAAAATTTACATATCGCACATACCGGAAGAGTTGGGGATTATTTACGAAAAATGCTTTGCGGAATGTGAGAGTGTTAAATTCTATAACGGAAAAATGCTTTGTGACGGGGCTTTGCTTTCTAAATCGGACAAGGAAATTTTAAACGGATTTTTTTCGCAGTTCGGGACAAAAAGCGTTGAGGATGAAATTTCAAGGACAGAGCTTTGCAGAGGTCTGATTTCAAAAAGGATAGAAGAAACGGCAGTTAAAACGGATCAAAAATCCAAAATATGGCGAGCTTGCGGAATTTCCGTAGGGCTTTGCGGAGCAATAATGCTGATATGAAAAGGCAGGAGAAATAAATGGATGTTGATTTTATTTTTAAAATAGCGGCAATCGGTATAATAGTAACCGTTTTAAACCAATTGCTTGTGCGCTCGGGAAGGGAGGAACAGGCAATGCTCACAACCCTTGCGGGGCTTGTAGTTGTTCTGCTTATGATAGTGGGTGCAATATCCGACCTTTTCACTACCGTAAAGGAGCTTTTCGGATTATGAGCGAGCTATTTATAAAGCTTCTTGCGATTTTGATATTGACTGCGATAGGTGTCGTTTTTCTTGATGGCTTTAACCGTGCCGCCGCTATGCTTACCGTTATAGCTGCTGTGTGCGTAATATTTGTTGCGGCTTTAAAATATGTTTTTCCCGCAATAAGCACCTTGAACGGACTTTTTGAAGCTGCAGGCAGCGAGGGTGAATACTTTACTGCGGCTCTTAAAGCTCTCGGTATTGCTTACATATCAGGATTTGTTGCGGATGCTTGCCGTGATTTCGGGCAGGGCTCACTGGCTGCAAAGGCGGAGCTTGTCGGTCGCTGTGCGATTTTCGTAATATCGGTTCCTATGATGACCGCCATTGTGCAGACTGCGCTTGGAATTGTAAAGCTATGAAAAAAACAGCCTTTATAATAATAACCGTAATGCTTTTATCGCTTTTCCTTTCATTTACTGCTTATGCGGATGAAAGCGAGGACTTTTACGATTCGATAGATATTGATAGCATAGAGAGCTCTCTTGATGAAAAAACAGCGGAATATTTAAGGGAATACGGTATAACTCCTCAAAACGGTGATTGGGTAAATTCATTAAAAGCAGAAAATGTTTTTACTCATATTTCGGGATTTTTGCAAAGCGGAATGAAAAGACCGCTCAGGTCGGGAGCAACCCTCTTGGCGGTTGTACTCATAGCCTCCGCTATGACCGCCTTCGGTTCAGACAGCGGTCGCTTTGCACCTGCCTTATATGCTGCGGTGCTTGCCTGTGCGGCAATTATAGTCACCGATGCTTGGCAATGTGTATCCGCTGCTGCCGATGCCGCTAAGGGCTGCTGCACTTTTATGCTGGCGTTTGTTCCGGTTTTTGCTGCCGTAACAGCACTGTCCGGACAAGCACTTACCTCAGCATCTATGAGCGCTGTTTTGCTTGCTGCCGCCGAAGGTATTTCCGCTTTTGCTTCCTTTGCGCTTTTGCCGCTTATGGGCTCTTATCTCAGCCTGAGCCTGTGCGAAGGTGTATCTCCGCTTATTAACGGCTCCGGAATTTCGGAAACAGTTAAAAAAATCTCAACCGGTGCAATGTCTTTGGTAACGGTAATATTTTCGGGCATACTCGGGCTTCAAACCGCAGTTAATTCCGCAACCGATTCTCTTGCTGTGAAAACAACGAAATTTATTGTCGGAACAAGCGTTCCGGTGGCGGGGACGGCACTTTCCGAGGCAGCATCGACGATATATTCTTCAATGTCGCTTTTGCGCTCAACTGTGGGTGTATATGCCGTTTTTGCTCTGTCCGTTATGATGCTGCCCATTATATGTGAGCTGCTTATCTGGAGAGCAAGCCTCGGCATTTGCAGGGGAATTTCCGATATGCTCGGAATACCTAAATTTGCGGACTTGATGAAGGCGGTAGATACTATGTTTGCCGTGCTTATCGGGATATTATTGCTGATTTTCGGTATGTTTGTCATATGTCTTACGGTTGTGATTTCGGCAGGTGGCTTATGAGTGCAATCGTTTCCTTTGTTTCAGCCTTTTGTGTAGGCTGTGTCACCTTGGGAGGGCTTTATTTGCTCTGTCCCAAGGGAGCATTTGAGAAGTCGGTTAAATATGTTTTTTGCCTTTGTCTGCTGTGCTGTGTTATAGCCTGCTTCTCCGGTATAGGTAATATAAGCTTTAAAATAAGCACGGAGGAAGCACAGAGCATATCTGCCGGAGCTGCTGCCGAGGCTGCGAGAATGGTTTTTAAACGGGCACTTGAAAAATCCGATATAAACTTTTCCAAAATAACGGTTTTAACGGATAAAGACGATGACGGCAGCATAATAATTATTAAGGTGACGGTAGTAACATCCGAGCCTTACGAAAAAATCAAATCCGTAATATCCGGCGACGGCAGTTATGAGGTGGAAGTTATAAATGAATGAAAAGCTGCAAAAAGCAATCTCAAAATTCAAAAATCCCAAAATGCTTATAATTTGCGGGCTTACGGGCATTGCCCTTATAGCTCTTTCATCCTTCTTTTCACTTTCAGAGGGTGACGGAAGGGAGGCAAATACAGCAGCTGAGGAGTTGAGCGTTAAGGAATATGAAGCCGACCTTGAGGAGAGGATTAAAAGGATAGTTTCCGGTATAACGGGAAATGATGATGCAACGGTTATGATAACCCTCGAAAGCTCTGTTAAATATGTTTATGCCGATGATACAAAGGATACCTCTTCAACCGTCAGCGGCGATAAATCCACAACTCAGAGCAGTGCTAACTCAAAGAGCTATATAACCGTGAAATCGTCAGAGGGGGGAGAAAAAGCCCTTATCGTAACTCAAAATATGCCGCAGGTGAGGGGAGTCGCCATAATATGTGCCGGCGGTGACGATTCTCAGCTTTCCGAAAAAATAAGCAATGCCGTTTGTGCGGCATTAAATATAACCTCAAAAAGAGTATATATTGCAGGAGGCAGATAAAATGAAAAAAGGCAAGGTATTTTCAAAGGGTCAGGTAGTGGCGGTTCTTATGGTAGTTGCACTCTGCGGAGCGGTTTGGCTTAATATGAAGCTTTCCTCGTCCGAAAAATATTTAGGTGAAGCAAAATATGTTTCCAATAACACTTCTTCGGCGCTGGAAGCCTCCGCAAAGGTCGAGGCTTCGGTTACTGACTACTTTGAAGAGGCTGTCGAAAGCCGAACCAAGGCTTTGAAGGAGGCTCAGGAAACCGTTAAGGAAACTCTAAGCTCTGAAAATCTTAGCGATAAGGATAAAGAAAATGCGGTAAATGTAACAAAAGAAATGGCTGAGCATATAGAGCAGGCAAATAACATAGAAACCCTCCTGAAGGCAAAGGGCTTTGAAAGGGCTGTGGCGGTAATAAGCGGCGGAGGTGTAAATATTGTCGTGAAAGCCGATGGCCTTACCACCGCTCAAACGCTTCAAATACAGGATATTGTAACGGGTGAATCTGGGATTTCTCTCGAAGGTATAAAAATTGTTACCGTAAAATAGTTGTAATTTTTTGAAAATGTGTTACAATGTATAAAAGGAACAGATAATTATCTGTACAAGAAGCTTGGAGGTGCCCTATGCAGGAACAAAAATCTAATCTTTCGGTAAGCACCGAGGTGCTTGAAAAAATAGCTGAGCTTGCTGCGTGCGAGGTTGAAGGTGTAAGCGGTCTTTCAAAAAAAGCTATCGATTTAAAGGATGCCGTTAAATCAAAAAACCCATTCAAAGGAATTAAAATCGAAAATATAAACGGCGCTATAACGATAAATGCTTATATAACCTTAAAGCCGGAAACCAAAATGCGTGCTGCTGCCGAGGCGGTTCAGGCAAGCATAAAGGAAAAAATCCAAAATATGACAGGCGCTGCGGTAACAAGAGTTAATGTTATCGTTGCGGATCTTGAAGAAGCAGCGGATGCTTCTAAGCAGTAAGCATAATACTTTAAAAATAAATGCCCCAACCTGCCGCTAAGCCGGCAGGTTGGGGCATTTATTTTTATTGCTTTGAGAATATGCAGCCGCAGTATTGCTGACGGTATATTCCGTATTCCCTCGAAAGGACGATAGAGCGCTGATAGCCGCCCCGCTTCTTAAAATCCGACGGAAGATAGCCGACACCCGTTCTTTCTTCGTTTCGATATCCTATTTCGTTGATTAGCTGTGCGTTTTTATGCGGACTTACGGTGAGCGTTGTGGCAAAAAGCTTAAATCCGTTCTTTAAGGCATAATCTGCGGTGCGTTTAAGGCGAAGCTCAAAGCAGGCGGTGCACCTTTTTCCTCCCTCGGGTTCGTTTTCAAGACCGCTTACCTTGTCGAAAAAATCTTGCGGAGAATATTCATCCTCAATAATTTTAACATTTTTGCAAAAGTCGGCTTCTCTGCAAAGTCTGTAAAGCTCCAAAAGGCGTTTTTTATATTCCTCGGAAGCTGTTATATTCGAATTCGAAAAAAACAGGGTTATATCAAAATACTTGTTTAAATATTCGAGCACATACGATGAACACGGCGCACAGCACGAATGAAGAAGTAAGCTGGGTTTTTCTTCTCCCAAGCAAAATTTTTCTATGAAAGCATCTGTTTTAAGCTGATAATTTATCTTTTCCATAATATCACCTTTGAAAATTTTAACATATACTCAGGGATTTTTCCATACCGATTTTGCTTTAATTATATTTTCGTAAATTTTTAAAGTAAATGCAACAGTAAGAAAAGTAATATTTACCATAAAAAAGATATTAAGTCCGAGAAAAACGGTGTAAAAAGTCTTGAAAGGTGAAAAAGTGCAACCCAAATAAGCCTGAAAATCATATTTCTCAAACTAAGTGCAACCGTAGTTGCGTTTACTATGAGAATTTATGATAAGATAAGATCTATAGTTTTAATGTTTTTTAAACTGTTTTATTACTTTGCCACATTAAGCAAAGGTATTTGCTTTTTGGAAAGTCATTCTTGAAATAGATACCAAATCGTATTGTGTAAGTTATACAAAAATAATCAACAAACAAACGATAATATAGTAAGTTTTTATTGACATTCGTGTGTATATGTGTTATGTTAATTTTAGAGGGAGGTGTTTATATGAATGAATACACAAAAACCATATTGATAAAATTCGAAACTGCTAAGATAACAATGGGTGTATATAGGCAAAAACACGGCTGTGGAACAGGTGGATGCTAAAAACAATTCTACGAAAAAATCTTTTCGGGGAATTGATAAGATGAAGGTAATATGGAAATTGTAAAAAAGCCCTTTTCGGAAATAAATTCTTTTATTGATTGTTCATTCGAATTAACAAATAAATGTAATTATAATTGCCTACACTGTTATAATTCAGATGTTAAAACAGATGACTTGAATTTTAAAAGTATTGAGACTATTTTGCACAGAATTAAAGAACTTGGTGTTAGTTCAATATAATGTCATTCCGGATGAGCTTAAAAAAGATATACAGGATTGCTTTGATACTATGGTTGAAAACGAATTGGCCGTATATGCTTAAGACTGGATTGTTCGGAGGAAAGGGTTGTTATGCTAAAAGCATTAAAAAATGAAAAGAAATGGATTTTTGTTTATTTAATAATTTCAATTGTTTTGACAGTATTAAGACTGTTGGGGCCGCTACTTGTATCGACTTTTTTTGATAGTGCCGAAGCTTCCGATATAGGATATTTATTAAAAATAGTGGCTGCTATGTTAACAGCATTTCTCCTTTCGGGATTTCTCAACGCTTTTTGCTCTATACTGGATGCAAAGGTTAAAAACCGTATTCTTTTGAAGTGTAAAAATCAGTATATAAAAAGCTTACTGAAAATGGATTATGAGGATTTGGAAGAGATAGATTTCGGAGAAAAGAAAAACAGGTATGATATGAATGATGTTTATTCAGGTCTTGCGATATCATTTATTGCAAATACAATAATCGAACTTTTCAGTTGCATTATAGTTTTTGTTTATTTGCTTACTATAAATAAAATTATGGCAGCAATCCTTGTGCTGTCTTTATTCATAAACTCCATCCTTCAATATAAAATAGGAAATAAAAGCTATAAATTTTCAAAGAATATAACAAAAACCGAGGCCAAGTATGAGGGCGAAGTAACTGCTGCTTTAAAAAATATCCCATACATTAAAAGTAACAATTGTGCCGATATTATAAGCAAGCACATATATAACACTCATTCCGATTTAACAAAGAGCCAGGAAAGTCACATAAAAGAAATTGCTTTTATCGATAATATCAGTTTTCAGATATACAAAATCATAGAGGTTATACTTTTTGCAGTAGCCGCATATATGCTCAAGCATAATACTATCACCGTAGGTCAAATATATCTGTTTATATGTTATATGGGGTGGGTAGATAATGCATTTGCCACCATTTGGAACAATATTATCACCTACAAAGCCTCTAAAGCAAAAATCGATGTTATAAATTCAACCTTTAAAAAGCCGCTATATTCTCAAAGCCATATAATCCCTCACGAAGCTGTTAACAATTTTTCACTTTTGGATATAGGCTATAAATATCGTCTCGGCGAATTTGAGCTTAATGATATTTCCCTTAGCTTAAACAAAGGCGATTTTGTAGCCATTGTGGGAGAATCGGGTTGCGGAAAATCCACACTTATGAAAGTGATCAGCGGACTGTACCACCCAAGCAGAGGAAAGCTTTTATACAACAACATTGATATAACCTCACTTGCACCCGAAAGCCGATCGGCTATAATATCCTATGTTTCGCAGAATATAGCTGTTATGGACGGCACTGTCCGTAGCCTTGTGGATTTTTTAAAGACCGACTGTACCGAAGAAGAAATAAGAAAAGCTCTTAAAATCGCAAGCTTGCTTCCGTTTGTGAACAATCTAAGTGACGGAATCGAAACATATATCGGAGAAGGCGGCATAAACCTTTCGGGCGGGCAATTACAGCGACTTGCGATTGCTCAGGCTATAGTTTACGACAAACAGATATATATATTTGACGAAGTAACTTCGGGACTTGATGAAGATACTCAAGAGCAACTGATAACAAACCTCAAAAAATTATCAGAAAACAAAATTATGATTTTTGTTACTCACAGATTGAATACTCTTAATTATTTCAACAAGGTGTTCGTTATGGAAAACGGCACGCTCAAAAATCAACAAATCGCAGAAAAGTAAAAAAACCATATTTTTCAATTTTACCGAATAAGGATGCTTACCAAAAAGGAGAGGACAAGGTTGTGTTTGCTTAATAATCCCGATTCACAAAGAGCCTTTGACTTTTTGTATAATCAAAAAGCCCTTTATGAAATAGCAAAGGTATTTGAAAATCAAGGAATTAACAGCATAGTATTTAAGGGCTTGTGTCTGGCTGAAATGATTTATGATATTCCTACCGATAG